>JAIVJP010000127.1 GCA_020199975.1 Acidobacteriota bacterium | reverse complement strand
CTGCAGTTTCGCGGGAATGAGTTGGGCGCGCAGATCGGTTACCAGCTTGTCCAGGGCAGGCCTGGGCGCGAGTTTATGAAGCGTCAGGCTCTTTGAATCTGCCGCCCAAAGATAAGAGGCTTCGGATCCCAGGCTGTACTCGAGCAATACTGTCTGATCGTCAAGAACCTTCTGCTGTACGTCGGCAAGCGATAAGGACTGTCCTGAGGTCAGGGCGGCATACCGTGGACTTGTTACTCTGATCTGGTTCTCGATTTCATTGAAAGCAGTTTGTAGCTTGTCGAGTTCCGCTTCCAGTTCTCCCGGTTTTTTCTTTGGCTCGGCAGTAGAAATATTGATTCCTGTTAGCAACTCGGCAATTTCCTGCTGACGATCCAGGTTCTCCTGTTTGCGCTTGAAAAGTTCGACGGAAACGCCTTCTGTTACTGGGGTACCGCTTTCGCTGAGAAGATCGAGCAATGAACGGGCGCGTGCCTGTTCAGTGATCTTGAAAGCTTCTGCTGCGTAAGTCAGCGCGTTGCCCTCAAGTGGAGCGCCGGCGACGGGCGCGGCAAGCAAAGCCATCTCCGCAAGCGAACTTGACGCTTCATCGAATACACTCTTGGTGGTGGCCAGAAAGGTCGTGCGCGCTTCGTCAGCGTGTAAGCTGCCTTGCCGCAGCGTCTCTATCGTCTTGATCGCTTCACGATAATTCCCGACTGCGGATTCCCTCATCGGGCCAGCCTTCTTGGGGTCCTTTTCCTGCACCGCCTGTAACCACAGGCTGCGGCCTAAACCGCGTTGCGCTGGCCACATCAAATCGAGGCGCTTATCATCCTGTGCCCCCTTGGCGGCTTCGGTGTAAAACTTAGTCGCGTCTTTAAGCTTACCTTGGCGTAGCGCCACGTCGCCGAGACTCGTTCTTGCAGCCGCGCGAAAGCGTCGCGTCTGACCAAGGTTGCCAATACCGGCCAGACTGCTACCGGCCGCCTCGAGCGCGCTCTGAAAACTCTTTTTAGCTGTTTCCAGATCGTTATTAAAATAGGCGATTCGCGCCACGCCGAGTTGATAGCTCGAATAGACGATTGAGTTGCGATACTCATCGAGTTCTCTTTTAGCCTCGAGTGCTATTGTCAGGGCGCTGGTGGGTGCCGCGACGGGGACGCTGCCGGTGGAAAGGCCGCCCAATATTGCCCCGAACCCTCCAAATCGTCTGCCGACTTTCGACGCCGCGCCCTCGGGTTTCTTGACCACCATCTGTCCGTAAGCCGCACTGGCTTCAGGAATCCTTCCCAGCCGGAAATTTGTATCGCCAATCTTGGCTAGCATCAGGTTGGCGTTGAACCTGTCGTCCGCTACACCGACCGCAGCAGTTACCAGATCTTGTTTTCTCTCAGCGTCCAAAAAGCCTTCGAAAGCCTTCAGATAGTGATCGAGGGCGACGTTGTATTGGCCCTGTCTCAAGTAGAGATCACCGAATTCGTTCTGGGCGGCTGCTATACCACGATTGTTCTTAGCCGCCGTGTAGAGGTTCAAAGCAGTCTGAAGCTGCCCTAGAGCCTGATCTGCTTTGCCACGCTTCAAAAGTCGCCGCCCCTGCTGCAGCGCGGTTGACGCTTGATCGGGCTGTTGGGGCCCGGTAGCTGTGCTCACCTGCGCCTGAAGCGGAACCATGCAAAGAGCGATCAGGAGACTCACACTCAAGAGATGGGTGGATTTCACAGCCGCGGATTTCATAAAAAAACTCCCTTCAGCAATCCAGAGTTCGGTCTTAGGCAGGTGAGAGCTGAACTCTCAATCTGTATTCAATGGCGAGCAATTATCGCCTATGACAACTTCCACCCCACGCGGGCGGCCCGCGTGGGGACCCCGGGGAGTTACTTGTGTACAAGTTCAAGCATTGCAACCAAAATGGCAGTGTTTGCTGAAACCGTCATCATGACCACGGACGGTTCCGGATCATCCTTGCTGAGACCAATACCGCGGGTTGAGGCTTGATGCTCGACAGCTGTCTGGGCTTTCCCAAACCGCTCCGCTTTCGCCACCTGGAGGGGCACATTCATCTCCGTCTGAATTCGCGACCAGAGTTCGTCGGTGGGTCGAAGGGGACACTTGCTTTGGTTCTGCTTGCAATAGTTGATCAGATCATCCTCGAGGGGCACCAGCGGCAAGGGTTCGCGCGTGAAAACAAAAAAGAGGCGCTCTGCTCCGGCATACTTGTCGAAAGTAAGCCAGCGTAATCGCTCCTCGTTCCCAACGCTCGAGGGAATCTCGATTGGCACATGCGCCTGAATGTAGTTCCCGCCTTCGTCAAGCTCAGGGTTGGGATAGATCATTAACGGCTTGCCCCCATCCGTGGTGTTGAAGATGTACAGATAACCATCGGCGTTTGTTTCAAGTACAGCGCGAACTTTATCGCCACCGCGGAATACGCGAGTCGGATCCACTCGCACGGAAAGCCCATTCGCATCGCGTGTGTAAAGTGTCACTCCCAGTCCAATCCTTTGAGGCTGGGTCTTCGTCGGGGGTGAGCTATCAGCCTTCACAGCGACTGTTGCCGATGCCCCCGTTGAGCTAGGTGGTTTAGCCTGAGTCCTCGCCGAGGATCCGGTATCAGTCTTCACAGCGATTGTTGCCGATGCCTCCATCGAGCTGGGCTTAGCCTGGATCGCCTTCGGTCGTCGCCTGCTCGGTCGCACGGCAGGACCGCTCGGGTTGCTGGGGCTGCTCTTCTCTACCGGCTTCGGGCGCGTCGTTAGAAACGCGCCGCGAACGCCTCCCTCCGGTTCCTGAGCGAACGTCGGCACCAAACCAGAAGCTGCCAAACCGGCTAGCACTAGAGCTAAACCAAAAAGCATTATCGTTCCTCTCATTCCACCTCTCTTAAAAATCAAATCCAAACCCATGCGGGTGATCATTTGTGTTGGATACGAATCTCGAAAACGAACGGATTGCCGGCGGGTGCCGATTTCGGCACTTTCACCTTAACAAAAGGCTCATTCGTGTTCTTGTCATCGACTTCGATCATAGGCTCACTCGTTTTGTATTTTGCGAGGAAGCTAGTCAACTCCATCTGCTCTTCCTGAGTCAATGGCTTTCCGGTAGCTTGTGCGCTCAAAAACTTGGGCTCGGCAAGCGGAGAGGGCGAAAAGATAATCGTGTAATCCTCAGTGCCGGGGTTTTTATCTAATTGCAGCCAGTGCTCGAGTCCACTGGGGAAACTGAAATC
>JAIVJP010000126.1 GCA_020199975.1 Acidobacteriota bacterium | reverse complement strand
GTGGGTGTAATTATCTCGGGCGGCAATATCGATCCGGATGCTTTGGCCCGGCTTCTGGCTGAGGGAGATAATCCGAAACCGGTGGTAGGGATTTAGAGCCCGCGAAGCGTGGCGAAAGCATAAAGCCTGGGGCGTGAGCCCCAGGTTAGCCGCAAGCAGATTCGGAGCCCGCGAGCGGGCGGCAGCGTCAACAAGAGGGACACCTTCGACGAAACATTGCGCACGAACGAGATCGCGATCTGCTGTCGCCACGCTTCGCGGGCTCCGAATTAGCTTTGCAATTAACCTGGGGCTTGCGCCCCAGGCTTTATGCTTTCGCCACGCTTCGCGGGCTCTAAATCCCTACCACCGGTTTCGGATTATCTCCCTCAACCAGAAGCCGGGCCAAAGCATCCGGATCGATATTGCCGCCCGAGATAATTACACCCACGCGTTTATGCTTTGAAGGCAATCTACCATGCAACACCGCTGTCGCTGCGGCGGCGCCTGATGGTTCAACCAGTGTCTTCATGCGGAAGAGCATGAACCTTATCGTTGCCACAATCTCAGCATCTGACACTGTCAAAACATCGTCGGCGTTTTGTTGGACGATGGGGAAGGTCAAAGCGCCGGGAGACTGGACACGAAGACCATCAGCGATTGTCGGCGGGGGCGGAATTGAAACTCGCTCTCCTTTAATAAACGACTGCCGCGTGTCGTCACCGGTTTCCGGCTCAACCGCAAAGCACCGAATCTCAGGTCTGATCCCTTTCGCTGCCGTGCTCACTCCTGCAAAAAGGCCGCCGCCGCTGCAGGGAGCTAGAATGCAATCGAGATCGGGCACCTCGTCCAAAAACTCGAGAGCGCTTGTACCCTGGCCGGCCATGACCAGGTAATCGTCATAGGGCGGAACCATCACCAGATGCTCCCGCTCGGCAATCGCGTGCGCTACAGCTTCGCGGTCCTCACCGTGACGATCGTAGAACACGATCTCTGCACCGTAAGCGCGAGTGGCCGCGACCTTTAATTTGGGAGCGTCGTCAGGCATAGCGACAACCGCGCGCACGCCCGCTTCGCCCGCGGCCAGCGCTACAGCCTGAGCATGATTTCCGGAGGAAAAGGCCACTACGCCACGTCGTTTTTCTCCCTCAGTTAACGAAAGGATCTTGTTGGTGGCCCCGCGGATCTTGAATGCCCCCGCGCGTTGGAAATTCTCGCATTTGAAGAAGACCTGTCTGCGCGACGCTTCATCGAATGAGCGCGACGTAATTACGGGTGTGCGGTGGATCCGTGGGCGGATCCGTTCGTGAGCTTCTTTGATTAATCCGATTGATAGCATGCGTGCAGTTTAACCGCCCAGACGCCAAGTGTGCCAAGTGCGCCAAGAAGAGATATGACCCATGAGACACGGAGACTAGTAAAAACAGAGTGGTGGAAATCCGCGGTGCGTGATTAGTTCCTGGCGGTCTCGACGCTCTGGCGGTTGAATTGGGCAGATTCCGTCGCAAACAAATCGACGAAGTTCTTGATGATGGAATCCTCAACGGCACTCATCTCCACATCATGGCCCAGTAGCTCCTGCATCGACGTAACCGGCTCGCCTTCGCAGGCGATGATCAGGTCGAAGAAACTCAGATCGGTATTCACATTGAGAGCGAAGCCGTGCGTCGTGACCCAACGGGTAATATGTACGCCGATGGCTGCAACCTTCCCGCGCTGAGTGTGCACGCCAGTCAAGCCTTTGATCGCAAAAGCGTCGATGTCAAAGTCAGCCATGGTGCGAATCAAGACCTCTTCGAGATCGCGAACGTAACGATGCACATCTTCGCGCTCGGGGCTGAGGTTGATGATTGGGTAGCCCACAATCTGACCCAGTCCGTGATAGGTAATCTTCCCGCCCCGATTAGTTTCAAACACTGCAACGCCGCGGGCTGCTAGAGAATCCGGCGGCAGCAGGATCCCGGCGTTATCCCCGCGCCTGCCGATTGTCAGTGTGTGAGGATGTTCGAGCAATAACAGCGTGTCGGGTTGTTTGCCTGTCTGCACCGCGCGTTCTGTTTCTTTCTGCAGCGCTAAGGCAGCTTCGTAATCCACGCGGCCCAGGCGCTGAACCAGTAATTCTCTTTCTTTCATAGACTGCCGCGTCATTCTAAACCACCTGCAATAAAGAAGTCTGCCACAGATGAACACGGATAAATACGGACATGAAATGGAACTAGATGAAGCTGTTATTACTGTGTGAGCACTTCTTCAGATGCTTTTCTGTCAGTTCTGATCCGTGCTTATCCGTGTTCATCTGTGGCTTGGGCTCATTTCTTGTCACACTCTCATAATCCTCCAGGACGTGATTCAACCAGGGATTCCGCTTCCCTCCACCCTAGGCTTTAGGCTGTCGGTTGCTCTGCAGGCTGGTGGAGAACCCCGCCTAGACTTGACTAACCGGCAACGCGGAGAATAGCTTTGTTTCAAGAACACAGATACGCAGCGCCTGGGCCAGGAGAAACTATTTTGAAACCTATAATAGCTCTGTTGATTGCCACCATCATCCTCTCTCCCGCAACAGCGTTCTCCCAGACAAGAAAACGAACTACCAGACCAACAACTCGCGTCACCAGGACTACCAAACCTTCGAATGCTCAGCAGGCGGGCGCAACTCGAGTCGCGGACCAGATCAAGAGCCTGACTCGCTTTCTCTACCTGTTGGGTGGAGTTGCCAAGGGAATCGAAGCCGTCGACGATGCCGCCCGGCGCAAGGAAGCCTCTCCCGCCGTCTTGGAGCAAGCAAAGAGAAACAAGGATACGGTAAGAATGAGTATTCAAAGCATCCGCGATTGTTGATCACTTTAAGGAATTGGCCGCGGATCTGCGCGGATCAGAACTCAACACAAGTTAGGTCTGTTAATCAGTTCCTCGTCAGATCCGCCTTATCTGCGTAAATCCGCGGCCAAGTTTGCGGCCTCGCTATTTCTGTTTTGGATAATAACCTTGCCTGGCGCGGACACGGATCTCCGGGTGAGTAGGCACTGCGACTTTAATGCTGCGAAACTGTCCGGCAGGCGTTTGAGAGTTTGAGTAGTACTGCAACAGATACTGGCCGCGCAGTTCGGCCGCGACCTCACTGAAGACTCGTTCAAGATCCATCTCAGAATCAGGTATAAAGGCAGTACCGCCGGTTGACTCGGCAATCAAGCGCATCGCGTTTTGTGAGCGCGTGCTGATCAAATTGAGGTGGACAGACTTGCCTCCGGGATTAATAGAGTAAAAAGCCGCATCGGCCTGCTGCACGGCCTTCTGCACGTCGAGTACGGCACGTTCGCGCCGTGTATCGAGGCTTATTTTTGCCGCAGCGGGAGTGACATCCCCGCGTTGGCTGGCCCGCACTTCAGCGATGGTCATCTCTCTAACCAAATTGCTGAAGTTGTCGTCACCATCCGAGATGACCACAATCACGCGGCGATGCCGTTCGGCTGAATGTTCGATCAGGTATTTTGCTGAGGCCGAGACAGTGTCATAAAAAGCTGTAGGTACTGGAGAAGTCGCCGCGGGAATCGTCTGCAACTTCGCAGCGGCAACTTCCGCGGACGCGAAAGGCGAGACCAGGAGCGGTTGCGCCCCAATCGTAAAAACTGCAGCCCTGTCCGAAGGCTTCATTACTTGTCTCAAGAAGCTCGCGGCCGCCTTCTGTTGAAATGCGAAGAAACCCTTTTGGCTTACACTGCTGGAAATATCAAACAGCAGAACGATGTCCAGAGGCACCTGATCGGGATTGCCTAACTCGGTAATGTGCTGCTCGCGCCCTTGTTCTTCAAGCCGAAAATCGGTGTAGGCGTGGGGGTTGGCTTAGGCTTCGGCGGCGGCGGCGGTGGCGGCAGATCCTGCAGCGTTTGCCCATTCACTAACGTGGCGCTGAAAAAAAGAGCCAGCACTGCCACAAG
Organism: Acidobacteriota bacterium; assembly: GCA_020199975.1. Classification (GTDB taxonomy): domain Bacteria; phylum Acidobacteriota; class Blastocatellia; order Pyrinomonadales; family Pyrinomonadaceae; genus PSRF01. Next base: position 2,555 of record JAIVJP010000126.1, on the reverse strand, counting down.
CAGCACTGGCCCGAAATGTTTTCCCCAACTTCCGTGAATCTTCATCAAGCCATTGTCTCATGCCGGCGCTGCTGGCCTGGCATGTTCCTCAATACTCTTTGGCGGCATGAGCCATGGCTACTAAGACCCCGGACCGGAAATGAAGGTTTCATCCCCTGTCCACTCTTATTAATTACCGGAACTCCGGGTCATTGTGGGCGCCGACTGAATCAGGCCCTTGTTAACAAGCAGCTTCACTTCCACGCGTCGATTCTGGGCGCGTCCGTCGCGTGAAGTATTTTCACCGACCGGATTCGTTTCTCCATACCCATAAGGAGTCACGATCCGGCGCAGCGGAATGCTGTGGTTCTCGACCAGGTAGCGAATCACAGTATCCGCGCGGCGCTGGCTCAAAGCGCGATTGCGGGCAACGCTGCCGGTTGCATCCGTAAACCCTGAAACCTCAATCACGTAGCCTTTGGAGTTTAGGGCTTTGGTGGCGACCTCATCAAGCTTAGTCTTCGAATCCTTCGAAAGAAGGCTACTGCCGCTCTTGAAATTGACTGCGAGAACAGTCTGCGGCTCGTAGTCATCAAGCGCTGAGATGCGATCGTTGGTTGCGTTCACGCCGGCAACTGCCGAATCAGCGGTTGCCTGTGCGGCCCGGGCACCGCCCTTCGCTGTATTGGCAACAGCCGCGAGTTCGTCGAGCTGGCCGGAAAGACGCTGGGCGTTCTGCTCCACCTGACTGAGCTTCGATTCGGTTGTGCTGGCACGATCCTCAAGCGGCGCCGCGCGAGACTCAACCGCGCGAGCGACTCTTAGATCCGATTCATTGAATCTGATTTTATTGGCAACCAGCTCTCCTGAGGCGTTGCCAAGTCCGTCAATTTCCAGGTTCAAACCGCGAAGAATCTGTGTCTGGGCATAGTTCGCGCCGCTGCGTAGAAATCCACCCTTTGCCTTGACGCTGGTTCTGTCGTCCAGGCGCACAATGGTGTCCACTCCATTGAGGTCGCGAACTGTGAACGTGTCCGAGTCGCGTCTTGTGACCACGCCTTTGACTTTCATTTTCTGGCCGCTAACCACCGTGCGGGAGCCGACCGTGTTGGTAGTGTCTTGCGAGAGCGCCAGAGGAGCCGAGAAAATCAAGAAGCCCAGCACCAGCGCGAGCGAGGAAAACATTCTTAACTTCGGGATTGTCATAAAACAAGTCTCCTTCTATCGAAATTGGGTAGACCCGCAAGTTTGCGGGCCGTGGAATCGTTTAATTCTGACGAGGAATTGTTGCCGCCAGTTGTCTGTGTGCAAAGCCTCGGTGGACATTTCTAATCTTAAGGCGACGCTAAGTCAAGACGTTTGCCAGTGCCGCTAAGATTCTTCATCTAATTGCTACCTGATCGCAATAACCGCGGCTTCCCGCGCTGTTGCGCGGTGGCGAGCCAACATTGTTGGCAGCATTGTTGGCTCGACACCGCGTCCGGATCGCGCCTGGTTTGCCCGACTAGAGAGCGAAGTTAGCAGACTCCAACACCCCTTTGACGTAGGCAAGAAAACGCTCCGCGTCTGCGCCATCTATCACGCGGTGATCAAAGCTGAGCGCGAAATGCGCCATCCACCGAATGACAATATAATCGTCTCCGTCAGGCGAGGTGATTACCTTTGGGCGCTTTTCAATCTTTCCCACACCCAGAATTGCGAGTTGGGGCTGATTGATGATGGGAGTGCCAAAGAGTCCCCCAAAAACTCCGGGATTGGTGATCGTGAAAGTCCCGCCAGCCACTTCATCCGGCTTTAATTGTTTCGTGCGAGCACGCTCGGCCAGATCGTTGGCTGCCCGAGCCAAGCCAGAGATCGAGAGATCGTCGGCCCGCTTAATCACCGGTACGATCAACCCCCCGTCCAGGGCGACTGCCATCCCCAAATTGATATCGCGCTTGTAGATAATTTGATCGGCACTGACTTGCGCGTTGAAAACGGGAAATTTGCGGAGCGCTTGGTTCACCGCCTGGAAGATGAACGGCATGAAGGTGAGCTTGGTGCCGGTTCGCTCCAAAAACGGGTCCTTATGCTGATCGCGCAGCTTGGCGACGGCCGTCATGTCGATTTCGTAAACAGTCGTGACATGAGCAGATGTGCGCCGAGATTGCACCATATGTTCGGCAATCTTTTTGCGCATCAATGTCATTGGCTCGACCCGGTCGCCTTCGGCTGGTCTGGTGGCTGGAGCAGGTGCCAGCTCGGGCGCAGGTGCGGTGGGGGCTGGAGCGGCGGCTTTCGCCTGGGCAGCACCGGCTGGGGCTCCGGATTCAATGAAACTCAGGATGTCGTTTTTGGTAACCCGACCGCTTAGCCCGGTTCCATCGAGCTTCGCGATATCGACACCGTGTTCCTGAGCAATCTTCCGGACTAGGGGACTCGATTTGGTTTTGCGTAGCTCTTCGGCGGTTGCCGTGCTGCTACCATTTCCTGCGGGCCTGGTAGGCGCCGGTTTGGCTGTGGCGGCGGAGGTTTCGGCCGCAATTGCAGCTTGAGCAGGCGACTTCTGTTCCGGGGTTACCGTATCAGCCCTAATT
>JAIVJP010000412.1 GCA_020199975.1 Acidobacteriota bacterium | reverse complement strand
TCGGTTCGGGTCGTTTGCTCGGCGGGAACGTATCTACGCACACTTGCTGAAGCCTTAGGAGAGCGCCTGGGTATTGGCGCGCACCTGGCCGAATTGCGCCGAACCCGGGCGGGGGACTTCTCAATTGCATCGGCGCTTACTCTTGACCAACTCAAAAATAAAGTCGATGAAGAGGCCCTGGCTACGATTCTTCTTCTGCCTGATACGGCCTTGCGGAGCATGCCTTTTGTGGATCTTACCGAGCATGACGCACAACGCGTACGACAGGGAATCGCTATTTCTCTCTCGCAACACTCCGACGGTGCCGCTGCTCAAGGAGACAACATCAGAATGCGCGATGAAGCAGGGAAACTTGTGGCTGTTGGCTGTTATGATGCAGCAAGTAAGTCACTACGACCGCGGGTTGTAATACCCACGGAGTAATAGAATCTTACTTGTGATAAGCGCATCGCGCTTCGGAATACAAACTTTACTGCGTGAAGAAACGTTACTTAATCGGGGCCTTATCTGGTATAGCCACCGCCGCAGTGGTTACCAAACTGCTCGCACGTCCGAGCGACGTGGATTGGGAAAAGAATAGGGAAATCGTCTTTCATGCCGGGCACTCGCAGTTTGCCGAAGTGGATGGTGTGCGTGTGCATTATCAGGAGGCAGGGCACCGCAGCGGGCCGCCCATGATTCTGATTCACGGTTTTGCCTCGTCCACGCTCGTCTGGAGCAAGGTGTTTCTGGAGTTTGCAGCCAAAGGCTATCGGGTTATTGTTCCGGATCTCCTCGGTTATGGCTATTCGGCCAAGCCGCGTGACTTTGATTACACAATCGCCGCACAGGCCCGCATGGTCGACCGCTTGCTTGATAAACTGGGACTGGCCGTGGCCATCATTGTCGGCAGTTCCTATGGGGGCGCGGTGGCGGCAACTATTGCACTTGATTGTCCCGAACGAGTTGAAAGGCTGGTTCTGGTGGGGGCGGTTACGAACAACGCGCCTACCAAGTACTTGCTGATGCGTCTGTTTAGTTCGCCGCTGATCGGCGACTTTCTTTCGCCACTGCTGCTTGGTTCGCGGCGACTACTAAAGCGACGCATGAGGCAAGTCTATGATCGGCATTCGTGGGTGCTTGACGACCAGAGGGTTGAGGCGCGTCATCAGCCGCTGCGAACTGCCGCGACCCAAAGAGCCATTATACGTACCGTTCGGCGCTGGGACGCCGATCGAATTCAGCGTGAAGCGCATCTGATTACGCAACCCACCCTCTTGCTCTGGGGAGATAATGATCCGGAAGTGCCGCTGCGCTATGGAGAACAATTGCACGATGCCATTAGAGACGCACGATTGATTGTATTTCGCAACTGTGGGCATCTCCCGCACGAAGAGTTTCCTCAAGCGTTTACCGAGGTGGTTTCCGATTTCTGTTCCCACGAAATTGCGTTTGAAGATTCGCGAGTGGGGCGCGAGGCGTAAATCATGAATGTAAGAGACAAAGTAAACCGCCAGCGTTGGCTCCCTCTACATCTTCTGCTGCGAAGCGTGCTGAGTGTGCACTTAGCGCTTGCGCTCTTGGGATGCGCACTCGCAAATCAGCAGCCGCGACCGGCCAACCCGAGCGCCTCCCCAAGACGCTCAGTATTGACTGAGACCAATGAACGCCCATCCGATCGAATAAATCGTCCAACCAGCGAGCCATACTCAGGCAGCCTTTCGATTTTTGAGGACCCGAAGAGGGAGGACAGGCTTCAAGTCAATCGAGTAATGGATGTTCTCGGCATCAAGGCAGGATCGAGTGTTGCAGACGTTGGCGCCGGTTCGGGTTGGTTTACAGTGAGGGCAGCTAAGCGCGTCGGATCGGATGGGCTCGTCTACGCCGTTGAAATCAACAGTGAGTATCTGAAGCACATAGACAAACGTTCCAAGCAAGAGAGCCTTTCAAATATCCGCACCATTCTTGGCAAAGAAGACGATCCACTGCTACCACAGAAAAGCGTGGATGCTGTGTTGCTACTAAAGACGTACCACGAAATTGGCGAACCAGTACGTTGGTTGCGGAGCATGCGCTCCGCTATGCGAGAGGGAGCTCTGCTGGGGATCATCGATCGAACCGGGAAAGGCGACGATCATGGAATCGATCCAGATACCGTGGTTAAGGAAGCGCAACGAGCCGGGTTTGTGCTTGTCGAGCAACACGACTTCGTCAGACCAGACGAGGTTGACTACTTTCTGGTTTTCCGGGTGCGTTAGAGAATCAGTCCATCTTCAAAGCCTTACCAACGGCCGGATCGCGCCGGACCCGCCAGATCTTGGAGTCCAGGTAATAGTGGATGAAGGCGTAGCCCCAGAGAAACGAAATTCCGAGCTGAGTGGCAAATGCCGGCTCGGTTAGCGTGCCTGTGCCCCCACGTTCATTAAAACTAATATAGCCGAGATATTGTCTCGGCCCCTGGTAGATCAACCCGAAGACAATTCCGAAAGCAATGTAGAAAAGTAACCGGCAGCTGATGAGTTCGGCAGCACCGTATTTTGCTTGGAGATCTATGTTCGCAACATCTGAAACACCCTCGCCGCTGGTCGGTGTCCCCCCTCGCACACCAGCAGTTTTGCTAGAGTACTTCTGATTGTGAAACCAAATCAGTCGGTGGTATTGCAGGTTGTGATAAATGGTTAGGATGGCGACGATCGCAATTGGTTTGTGAGGCATCGGCGTCAATAGGACGATCCAGTGCATGGGAATCGCTGCCGCGAGCAGAAGGTATTTAGGCATATTTAGAGGCAGACCAATGATAGCGCGTTGCACCTGCCTACCTACCCAGACCACTCCTACAATGATTGTGCCTGCCAGCAAAAACATGGTCAGGCCGTTTACGCCACTTTGCAACGCTGGGGGCACGCGCGCCATAGCTTCCGGATCCTGCGCAATAAAAGCGACAAACGGATAATTGAACGCGAAGAACAACAGCAAACGGTCGAGCGCATTATCGACCGGTGCAAGGTCGCCATTTTTCTTCTTGTAGAGCACCATGAAGCCGTAGTGTTGTTTTACGAGATGGTAGTAAGCCCAAAGCGCGGCGAAAAAGAAGAAAATGAGACCGGCGCCGAGATAAACCATTAACGGTCCCACGGCGAAAAAGAGCAGAGAACCCCAGAGGAGACGAGCGCGGTTGCGGCGCTCCGTGCGATCGAAATAAGTGCGCGAAAAAGTGCCGAAGACGTGTGGTGCATCAATTAGTATCGCCCA
>JAIVJP010000411.1 GCA_020199975.1 Acidobacteriota bacterium | reverse complement strand
GTTTTTGGAAATGGCTCAATGCGGCTCGACGTGCAGGATGGCGATGAGCACGTGCGAGTTGTCGTGCCACATTTGCCATCAGGGCTTCACAGCGAAGGTGCCACGACTGCTGTTCTGAAGGAGATGGTTCGCAGATTCTTTTTGGAGCAGGGTATTCGCGAATACGTGTTTTGGTATTACACGCCAATGGCTCTCAGCTTTACGAAACACTTTTCTCCGATAGCCTCAATTTACGATTGCATGGATGAGCTTTCAGCTTTCAAAGGGGCGCACTCGCGCCTGGCAGACTTTGAGCGGGAGCTTTTCAGATGCGTGGACCTTGTTTTCACCGGCGGGCAGAGTTTGTATGAAGCGAAGCTTAATGCACACCCCGCGGTTCATGCTTTTCCGAGTAGCATCGATGTCTCACATTTTGGTAAGGCCCGGACTATTACCGGCGACCGCCAGGATCAGGCAGCTATTCCGCAACCGCGCCTGGGTTTCTTCGGTGTGATTGATGAGCGCTTCGATACTGAATTGCTCGACGCGGTAGCACGGAAGCGTCCAGATTGGCACTTCGTGATGATTGGTCCGGTAGTCAAGATCCATCCGAATACTTTACCCAAGCACCCAAACATCCATTACCTCGGCCCGAAGAAATACGAAGAGTTACCTGCCTACCTGGCGGGCTGGGACATTGCCCTGCTGTTGTTTGCTCGGAATGAATCCACACGATTCATCAGCCCTACCAAGACGCCGGAATACTTAGCAGCGGGCAAACCTGTCATCTCCACTTCGATACGGGACGTCATCCGTCCGTATGGCGAGTTGAACCTGGTACGAATCGCGGATAGCCCGACGGAATTTATCCGCACCGCTGAAGACTTCATGGCTAAGAGGGAAAAAGATAATGAGTGGCTTGAGAGGGTTGACGATTTTCTCGCAGCCACATCGTGGGATAAAACGTGGGCACAAATGTCCGATTTGATTAATCAAACAATCGACACGAATCAGAGACGGAATGCGAGGCCTTCGTCGGTAGCAGATGTGAGGCCGCAGAGGGCAGCAGTTGTTGTTCCTGATTTCTAATCCTTAACAAGGAAACGTTCACACAAGGAAGGGTATAAGGAGGGATCATATGTTTGACTATTTAATCGTCGGAGCGGGTTTCGCCGGCAGCGTGCTTGCCGAACGATTAGCCGCCGGTTCTGATAAAAAAGTCTTGATTTGTGATAAGCGGTCTCACATCGGCGGAAATGCTTATGACCATTACAACGAAGCCGGTATTCTGGTTCACAAGTACGGGCCACATATTTTCCACACGAACTCGCGTGAGGTTTTTGAGTATCTTTCCCGCTTCACCCAGTGGCGACCGTATCAACATCGCGTCCGCGCCAGCGTTGATGGCCAAATAGTTCCGATTCCAATTAACCTGGACACCATCAACAGCCTTTACGGGCTCAGTCTGACGTCATTTGAAGTCGAAGATTTCTTCAAGAAGGTGGCTGAGCCGTGCGCACAGATCCGCACTTCAGAAGATGTTGTAGTGAGCAAGGTCGGCCGCGAGCTTTACGAGAAATTTTTCAGAAACTACACGCGCAAGCAGTGGGGACTGGATCCTTCCGAGTTGGACGCAAGTGTGACGTCGCGCGTGCCGACGCGCACGAATCGAGACGATAGGTATTTCACTGATACCTATCAGTCGATGCCCTTGCACGGTTACACGAGAATGTTTGAGCGCATGTTGGATCATCCAAACATTAAGGTTCTTCTCAATTGTGATTACAGAGACGTTGAGAAAGACATTCCGTTCCGCGAAATGATCTATACCGGTCCGGTGGACACTTACTTTGATTTTTGTTACGGGAAGTTGCCCTATCGCTCCTTGGAGTTCAAACATGAAACTCACGACCAGTCGGCATTTCAGTCGGCTCCGGTCGTTAACTATCCGAACGAACAATCTTATACGCGCGTCACGGAGTTCAAGTATCTGACGGGCCAGGAGCATCCACGCACCAGCATCGTTTATGAGTTTCCGAAAGCGGAAGGAGATCCCTACTATCCGGTGCCTCGAAAGGAAAACTCCGCAATCTACGCAAAATACAAGGCTCTGGTTGATGGCACGCGGGGAGTTACCTTCGTCGGTCGGTTAGCCACTTATAAGTATTACAACATGGATCAGATCGTGGCCCAGGCGCTTACTACCTACGGGAAGATTGCCGGCATGAAGAGGTTGGAAGCTACCCTCCATAATAATGGAAATGGCAACGGCAACGGACACAAGCCGGAGTCGGATCCGGTTGCGTTTTCCGGACTCGCTATGACGGCAGCGACTCACTGAATACATCATGACTGCCGAGAAGTTAACTCTTCCGCCACTTGAACTGTGGGCCGGATTGGAGTGCACAGTAAATCGGGTTGGCGATAAGTATTCGGACCAACTTGAACGCTGCGGGCACGCCCTACGTTCTGAGGATCTTGAGCGACTGGCCGCGCTGGGGGTCCGCACGCTTCGGTATCCCATTCTCTGGGAGCGAACCGCGCCACAAGCATTGGATAACCTGGCTTGGTCCTGGGCCGATGAACGAATGGACTCGCTGCGTCGTCTGCGACTAATGCCAATCGTCGGTTTGGTCCATCACGGGAGCGGGCCGTCCTACACAAGTCTTCTTGATCCAAAATTTCCTGAAAAACTCGCCACATACGCAGGAGCAGTGGCTCGACGTTACCCATGGGTGTCTGCCTACACGCCTGTAAACGAGCCGCTGACCACTGCGCGGTTTAGTTGTCTGTATGGACATTGGTATCCCCACGCTCGCGAAGCCTTGGTGTTCGTGAGGGCTTTACTCGCGCAATGTCGGGCAATCATTCTTTCGATGAAGGCGATTCGAAATGTGAATCCAACCGCTCGCTTGGTACAGACCGAGGACGTGGGGAAAACTTTCAGCACGCCGACGCTTGCTTACCAAGCCGATTTTGAAAACGAACGACGCTGGCTGACCTTTGATCTCTTATATGGTCGGATCACTTCAGGTACGCCGATGTGGGATTACTTCATTTGGTTGGGAATACAGCCAAGCGAGTTAGGTTGGTTTTTGGAGAATCAAACTTCGCCTGACCTTCTGGGGATAAATCATTACATCACCAGCGAGCGTTTTCTCGATCAACGCCTCGCCCGATACCCAGTTGCTTTTCATGGTGGCAACGGACGTCATGCATACGCAGACGTGGAGGCGGTGAGGGTCTGTGCGGAAG
>JAIVJP010000410.1 GCA_020199975.1 Acidobacteriota bacterium | reverse complement strand
CACCATCACCTATGCCTCTAACTCGACTCCCTCGGGTAATCGGCGCGTGCGTGTGCGCGCTAGTCGCGACGGCGCATCGGTGCGGCTGAGTCCGGTGTTGAATGTCGCCACACCGTGAAAAGCGGAGGGCCAATTTGCCGCGGTTAACTTTCACTCTTCATCCTGAAAATGAGCCAACCACTCTTCGCAGCCCTGTTTGATGAAACTGAGCGCGGTCCGATGACCGTTTCGGAGCTGACCAGCGCCGTCCGGAATGCGCTCGAAGCGCGGTTCTCCTCAGTGTGGGTGGAAGGCGAGATCTCAAACTTCAAGGCGCACTCATCCGGTCATTGGTATTTCACCATTAAGGACGAAGGCGCACAGCTTCGCGCGAAAAGTTTTCGTTCCGCGAACTCTCGCATACGCTTTCGCCCCACTGATGGACTACATGTTAGGGCGCGTGGCCGGTTAAGTGTTTATGAAGCGCGCGGGGACTACGAATTAATTGTAGAAGCTCTCGATCCCGTGGGCGCCGGAGCACTGCGCATCGCATTTGAGCAACTTCGTGATCGCTTGCAGGCCGAGGGACTGTTTGCCAAAGAGTTGAAGCGACCTTTGCCGGTTTTCCCGCGGAGGGTGGGTATTGTCACTTCGCCGACCGGCGCTGCCATCCGCGACATCCTCAACGTGATTTCGCGCCGCACCCGCACGGTCCATGTGCTCTTTTCACCCGCGCGCGTTCAGGGCGATGGCGCCGGCAGCGACATAGCGCGAGCTGTAAGATTGATTAACGAGCACCACAAACGAGCCGAGCGGGCCGGCCTTAGCGACGACCTGATCGACGTGCTTATTGTTGGACGCGGTGGCGGCTCAACCGAAGACCTGTGGGCCTTTAATCAAGAGGAAGTCGCGCGCGCCATCCGGGCATCGGCAATTCCGGTAATTTCAGCAGTGGGCCACGAAACCGATTTCACGATCGCCGATTTTGCCGCCGACTTGCGCGCAGCAACGCCGTCTGCCGCCGCGGAACTGGTTGCCGCGCAGGAAGACCAAATCTGCTCGACCTTGGCCGAGCTGGGACACAACCTCTCGCGGCTGATGCGTTTCAAGATTGTGGACGCTCGTACCAGAGTGCAAGAGCATGCTTTGTCAAAGGTCTTTGACGAGGTCCGCTCGCGGGTGCGGAATGCGCGAATCGAAACTAATTCCGCGACTCACCGTATGCAGCTTCAGATGAATCGGGCTGTGCGGGATGCACGCGGACGCGCTGATACCTTTTCTTTCCAGCTCTCACCCGCGCGGTTGGAAACGCGTCTGGCCAACGCCAGGATGCGCTTCGATACCGCATACAATAGTTGCAGTGGTTTGATGGATACACATCTCGAGGAAGCCCGTACCCGTCTCGGCCTGGCAGCAACCTCGCTCGACGCGCTCTCGCCCCTGGCCGTGCTCCATCGTGGTTATGCAATCGCGCAGGACCAGTCCGGAAATCTGCTGCGCGACGCGCAATCTGCTTCGGTAGGCGATTCCATCCGTGTGCGTCTAGCTAAAGGCCAACTCCAGGCACGGGTCGAGGGCATTGAGGAAACCTGAGCTTCTCCAAGACTCTTTACCATAGCGAGAGCGATGACTCCTGAGCAGAAAGCCGGTGGGCCGCGAAGCCGCAAGCGTCTCGTAATCAGTTTTGAGCAGCCGCGCCGTGCGATTGGTCCAACCAGACGCCGCGGCAGAGGTTGGCCAAAGCTGGTGGCTGCGCTGGGAATCATTATAATCCTGGTGGCTGTCTTAGCCGCGGCCGGTGGCTATTTATGGTGGCGGCATTACAGGACGACGCCCGCCTACTCACTCGCATTACTCGTTGATGCGGTGCAGCGAAATGACGTGACTGTGGTTAACGAAATCGTCGATATTGACAAGATAGCCGATAGTCTCGCGACCGAGGTTACTGAGAAATCGGTCGCACGCTATGGTGGTACGCTGAGCCCTCCGCAGCGCAGGCGCATCGAAGCGCTGGTGCCAGGTCTGCTGCCTAGTGTGAAGCAAAGCATTCGCGACTCCTTAGTGAAACGATTGCAGGAGATTTCGGAGGAGTCGGAACCGAAGCCGTTCATTATCCTGGCCATCGGGCTGCCTTATCTTGTTAAGATTACTACCGACGGCGATACCGCCAGGGCCATCGCGCCCGTGCAAGACCGTGAGATCGAGCTTACCCTCCAGCGCAACGGCGAGCGTTGGAGAGTTGCGGCGATGAAAGATGATAATGTCGTACCACGAATCGTGGACGACATTATAAAAGATTTTCCCGCGATTGGACCGCTCAGATAGCGGGCGGATACAGCGCCTCGGACATGAATGACCGGTTCCAAAGCGAGCCTTAATGACGAACAACGAGCAGCCGTCCAGAACTTTCGAAGCGTCGCTCGAGGCGCTGGAACAAATTGTCCGTGAACTCGAGCAGGGCGACTTGCCGCTGGAAAAGAGTATGGAGCTATTCGAGCAAGGCATTCGCCTTTCGCGAGAGTGCCAGGAACGACTCAGTCAAGCCGAGCGTCGCATCGAGTTACTGCTGCGTGATAACCAGGGACGCACCGTGGTAACTCCCTTTGAAGCTTCCAGCGCGATACCTCAGGAAAGCCCGGGCGGAGAATGAAAACGTCTTCTGAGCTTTCCCTGACGCTTCCCTTTGACCTCGAGGGTTTCTTTAACCAACGTCAAGCGTTAATCGACGGCGAACTCGATCGCCTTCTTCCCGGGGAATCCGTGAAGCCGGTTTCGGTGCACAAGGCGATTCGCTGGAGCGTCTTCGCCGGCGGCAAGCGCTTTCGGCCTATCCTGATGCTCACAACCGGCGAAGCCTTCGGAGCTCCACCAGAGGTGCTCCTAGCCACCGCCTGTGCTTTGGAAATGATTCACACCTATTCGCTGATCCACGACGACCTGCCGTCGATGGATGACGACGAACTACGTCGTGGCCGACCCACTTGTCACATACGATTTGACGAAGCTACTGCGATTCTCGCGGGCGATGCGTTGCAATCTCTTGCTTTCCAGACCATCGCCGAAGAGTCGTTGCTCTCGGCCGAGAAACGAGTTCTTTTGGTTAGCGAGTTAGGTCACGCTGCCGGCACGCCCGAAGGAATGGTGGCGGGCCAAGCCCGTGATCTCGAAGCGGAATCGCACGCGGTGACGAGCGGAGAGTTGGAGCAGATTCACCGTTTGAAGACTGCTGCGCTGATAATTGCTGCCGCCCGTTGCGGCG
>JAIVJP010000125.1 GCA_020199975.1 Acidobacteriota bacterium | reverse complement strand
GGGGCCCCCTGTAGCTATTTTTAGGAAATTCAGCCACAAAGACTTTTCCATAAATCTGGGAGATTAACCATGAAGAGAGTTAGCTTGCCTTTTTGCTGTTTGGTTCTAGTAATGTGCGCGACGCCGGGGCTGGGCCAACGCATTCTCGGTGAGTTTTCCGGGACCATAACTGACCCGAATGGCGGGTCCGTAGTTGGCGCTAAAATCACGGCGCGCGATCCGGCTACAGGACGTACCTGGACGGGGCAAACCAATGAAAATGGAGGGTATCGCCTTGTCAGTTTGCCTACGGGTACGAGGTATGAAGTAAGCGTCGAGCATCAGGGTTTCAAGACCGCCAGGCAGGATGATATTCCCCTCGATGTCGGCGAGGCGAAAAGAGTAGACTTCTCACTTGAGGTTGGGCAGGTCACTGAGAGCGTTTTGGTTTCCTCTGAGTCTAGCCAATTGAACCTCGAGCGAGGCGAAGTGTCGGCAGTTGTGACCGAGCGGAAAATTGTTGACCTGCCCCTGAACGGTCGCAATATCTATCAGCTCGCGGAACTTCAACCAGGCATCATACGCGTCGCCGGCAGTGGGCTTCAGGAATCGGAAACAACTGACGCCCAGATTGGCGCCGGAGGCACGCGCTTTCGCGACAATCAAATTCTTCTCGACGGTGTTACGAACAATAACGATCGGCAGGGTGGACGCACGACCCTCGCGCTGAGTCCGGATGCGGTGGAGCAGTTCCGGGTGGTCACAAACAATTTATCAGCCGAGTTTGGACGCTCGTCTGGCGCTCTCCTCAGCGTCGTGACGCGTGGCGGCACAAATACCTTTCATGGTGCGGCTTTCTGGTTCCACCGTAACGATAATCTCGACGCATCCACAACGTTTGAAGCGCGTAACAACAACAAAGGCGAATTCAAACGAAATCACTTCGGGCTTACCCTGGGTGGTCCCATCATCAAAAACCACACCTTCTTCTTCTTTTCTTATCAAGGTCTGAGACAAATTCGCCCGGCGCTCGTTAATTTTTTGGTGGAGACGCCCGAGTTTCGCAACTTCGTGCTGACAACGCGGCCTAACTCGCTGGCCGCACGCTTTCTAAGAGACTTCCCGCCCCTGAGCAACCCGACGATTAACGTGCGCGATATTGGGAGTCCGGCTCCTGGAGTGAATGTGGTTGGGCCCCTCGACGGAATCCCGGATGTAGGTGAGGTGTTCATACAAGTTCCCGGGTTCACTTTCGACAATCAGTATTCGATTCGTGTGGACCATACTTTCAACGGAGGCAATGACACACTGAACGGGCGCTACAGCATTAACAATCGCCGCGAGCAACGCCCCGGCGACAATAGCGCCCGTCTGTTCACCGTAGACTTTCTGGAGAAGGATCAAAATGCGTCGTTGAGCCATACGCACATCTTTTCGCCGGAGGCTACAAATGAATTACGGGTGGGTTACAACTACGATCCACAGATTAACCCGTCTGAGTTTCCGGAGGTGCCGCACGTTCAGTTTAACGCCGGCCTCCGCGCGGGGCGCTCTGTCTCGCAGTTCAGTCAGACTTCGGGTTTCGTCTTTCCGCTGGATTTCCGTTTACACACATATCAACTCTATGACGCATTCACTCTTACGCGCGGAAACCACGGTCTGAAAGTCGGCGGTGAACTGCGCCGCTTCCAGGAGAACAGCGATTTTCCGACCTTCTTGAAGCCCCTGGTTACTTTCTTTGACCTCATGGACTTTGCCGACGATGAAGTACTGACAATTCAGGCGCGGGTGGATCCGTTGACGGGCCGTTCCACAGGCACGTATCGACATTTCCGTACTACGGAATTCGGTCTCTTCGTCCAGGACGATTGGAAGGTCACCCCCCGCCTGACTCTGAATATCGGCTTGCGATACGACAACTTCGGCACGCTCAAGGAGAAAGACGGACTGCTCTCGACCATAGTTTTTCCCGTGTCTGGTTCTTTGGCTGATGCCCGCATCATTCAGGTAGATGAAGTCTACAAGCCGGACAACAATAATTTTGCGCCTCGGTTTGGCTTCGCCTGGGACCCACTAGGCGACAGCCGTTGGGCCGTTCGCGGGGGCGCTGGTCTTTTTTACAGCCGCATCTGGACGAACTTCAGCGGCAACTCGCGCTTTAATCCGCCGCATTCGCTGGCCGTGACCCTCAATGCCACGACGCCCGGCCAGAATCCGCGCGCCGTGTATGGCTTCGGCTTTAACGGCGATCCTGCCTTCGCACGGCCCCTTGACGCGCGGGGCGGCAGCACTGCGCTTCGTCCGACCGTGCAAACTATTGATCAGAACTTGCGCGCTCCCTATGTGACGGAGTGGTTTTTGGGGGTGCAACGGCAACTCCCTGGCAACTGGTTGGCGGAAGCGAACTATCTCGGCTCCGCGGGAAGAAAATTGCTGCTGCGTCAGGAGATCAACCGCTTCTCGGGAGATTTGGCAGACGGCGCGTTCAATCGAGTGAATCAGAGCTTTACCTCAATCACCCACGGCTTCAATGCGGTGAGCTCCATCTACAATGGTATCGCCGCGCAGCTTCAGAAACGCTTTTCTGACGGCTACACAGCCCAGTTTGCCTACACCTTTAGCCGTTCGATTGATACCGACTCGGAACCCTTCGGCGGCGGCGCCGGCGAATTACAAGGTACGATGGACGTGGGTAACATCAGACTTGACCGCGGACTCTCCGCCTTCGACGCGACCCACCGCCTCGCCGCGAATTTCATCTACGAAATGCCATTTCTCCGCGAGCGGAAAGACATCGCGGGGAGCCTTCTCGGAGGGTGGCAAATTGGCGGTATTCTCTCCATGCAGTCAGGGTTTCCATTGACCGTCACAACAACACAGGACTTCAACCAGGATGGCGTCGCTTCGGATCGTCCCAATCTTGTAGGCTCACTGGACCGCGTGGTGGGACACAGCCCGCGCGATTTTCTCAACGGAGCCTTCGGTGATCCCAACCAGTTAGGAACGCTTTTTCGACCTGCGACAGCAGGCACAAATGGCAATTTGGGCCGCAACGTTTTTCGTGGGCCCGGTTATGCGACGTTTGATCTTTCGCTGATGAAGTCTTTTGCTTTGCCCTGGTTTGCGGCTGAGAAGAGCCGGGTAGAGTTTCGCGCAGAGTTCTTCAACGTGTTCAATCGCGTAAATCTGCGGGCTCCCAGTGTTTCGCTCGGTACGTTTTCTGCAGCGACGGGTCTCTGGAGCAACAGATTAAGCTTTGGAC
>JAIVJP010000409.1 GCA_020199975.1 Acidobacteriota bacterium | reverse complement strand
GGGCATACTCGTCCCCCGGATCGTAGTCATCCATGCCAGCATCGACATCGGTGCCAAACAAGACCACGCCTCCCGATGCAAGCCATGCTCGCAATTGTCCGATATTGGTCTTGGTCCACAGATCGCGCAAGGAAGCGCGGTCGCGAAGCAAGTATGTCCACACTTTCAAAGTAGGTATGAGGGCAACTTTCGCCTCCCGCATTGCTGCTAAAACAGTCTCGTCCCATGGACCGGATGGAGGAGTGGTGTGAGCGATTACGTCCACGCCGCCTGCCACGGCCACGAGTAAACCGTCGCGGTTGTGCGGATGGGCGAAGACTGGCTTGTTCCTGCGATGAGCTTCGTTGACGGCGGCTCGAATTACTTCGCCCGAAAAAGTGGCGAACGGCGAAAACGGTGAGGCCGCGTATATCTTCAGGCCATCCGTCCCTGCATCGAGGCGCTTCTTTGAAGCTGCAAGGGCTTCCACGGCATTCATCACCACGGGCTCTGGTGTGACCCGCATAATCCCGGAAGCTCTCAGGATTTCCTCGGGTACTGAGAAGCCGAGCAGCATTTCGCCAGTCGAGCGGATTCTCGGACCTGGGATCTCGCCGGACTCGATACGCTCGCGGACCCGCCGTGTGTTTTCCCAGGGCGACCCGAGATCGAACACGCTCGTGAAGCCGTATCGCGTGAGCATGGCTTGAAGATGGCCGGCGAGTTCGGGTACCGGAATGTTCGCGGCGTCCGCCCATTTTTGTTTCGAGAAGTGAACGTGACTGTTCCAGAATCCGGCGGCAACCGTGAGTCCGGAGCAATCCACTCTTGCAACGCCGTTGGGAACCCGAACGGATCCCCAGCGGCCGACCGCAGCGATCTTGCCATTGCGGATAACCACAACACCGTTCGTGATCGGATCTTCCGTAGGACTAACGTAGATCGTACCGCCAGTCAGAACGAGTTGGCCGTCCGGCGCGGAGCGTGTTTGACCGTTCGTCGGGTAGCTCACAGATAGAAGAATCGCGAATCCAAGAACACTTGGGATCACGTTGTTGCGCAAGCCCACCGACGCGCGGGCACGTGGTGTTCTGTTCTTGCTAGATTTCGCGCCGTGTGGTGCGCCGCGTTCCATAAGAATCTGTTCCTACAAACTTAAACCCTGGCCGGTAGTGACTACTGGTTCAATTCCGCAGTTGGCGAGGAGAAATAGGTCTCCCGTCGTCGCTACGGCTATGCCGCCTGATATGAGGCGCGGCTTTGCCCCGCCGTTAGCTCACTTTTGATTTCTTCGGGCTATGCCCCCGCGGGCGGAGCCCAAATCAAAAGAACAACTTTGGCGGAAGGGCGTAGCCGCTTCCTCACATCGGGCGGCGAAGCCGTAGCAATGACCGCATGTCTGCCTCAGACTGCTTATGCCGAAACTGAACCGATACTTCATAACCAATGCTTCTGGGCAAAAATCCCAATTCAACATAACATCAGTTCGCGCTTCTTCGTATCTATCGGTTAGAGGTTATTGAGATGACCGGGTTCAGTGCCGAGGCTTTCGTAGCAGCTCTGGCGATGATCGGGCTCGTCATTGTGGTGTCGGCGCTTCTTTCGGGACTAATTGAAAGAAGCGGACTACCTCAAGTAGCCGTATTCCTGGCCATCGGTGCGGCCCTGGGTCCCGCGGGGCTCGCGGTCATCAACGTCACGCTTGAATCTCAGACCCTGCGCGTAGTTGCCACCCTCAGTCTGACGCTTGTCCTCTTCACTGACGCTGTCGCTCTCAACATCTCGGAAGTTAAACGTCACGCAACCCTCGCGGTGAGAGTCCTGGGCCCCGGGACGCTGCTCTCCGCTGCTCTTGGTGGATTGCAATTGGAGAGTGGATTAAATGACGTCGTATTGTTGCCGGTTGTCCTAGTAGCCATGGCGTTCATGGGACAACAAGCTCCGGCTGATGCAGCAGCGTGGGCGAAGCTTGGTCTTAACCTATTCATTCTTGGGCCAGGAGCCGGCGTCGCCGTGGGATTGGTGGCCGTAGCTGCATTAGATCTGATCCGCAAGCGCATTGGAGTCAGACGCGACTATGAATCGCTCTATTCGCTGGGTGTGGCGTTCTCCGCTTTTGCAGCCGCTGAGGCAGTGCATGGCAGCGGCTTTCTGGCAGCGTTCGCGGCGGGCTTAACCATCGCCGCGCTCGACGTGGAACTCTGCGACTGTTTTCTTGAGTACGGTGGTGTCACTGCCGAGATGATGCTGCTCTTTACTTTCGTACTCTTCGGCAGTTCTCTTATCTGGAGCGGTTTTACTGTAATCACCGGCGCAACTCTGCTCTTCGCCGCCCTTATCATACTGATCCGGCCACCTGTTTACCTGCTGTCACTGTATCGATCCAGAGTCGATACGCGTGGCCAGCTGCTAATTGCGTGGTTCGGTCCACGCGGACTTAGTTCACTGCTGCTGATCTCGCTTCCAGTATTCGCTGGGATACCTGGGACGGAGCGAATGTTTGCGATCTGCTGCCTGGTAGTCCTGATTTCGGTGGTGCTGCACGGCGGCTCACCGATGCTACTTGCTCGCGCGGCGCGGCGACGGGCGCAGGAGGAATCCCGGGCCGCAGACGTTGCGCGCGACATTGGCGCATCGGCAAAGGCTCCAATCGATTCCGACAAGACCGGCCCGGATGGGGCAGGGTTAATACAAATCCACCCGACGTTCGACGGCGAAGGCGGCGGTCGTAGGGAAGCTTTCAGAGTTGACGACCGAAGTTCCGATGGCGCCAACCATGACGACGAAAATAGTTCGGAGCGAAACTCTATCGATGAAGTGCTCCGCTTGCAGCAATCAGACGAGCCTGTTGTTATCCTTGATGTACGAACCGAGCGGAGCTTGGAAACCAGCGACTTGCAAGTGAAGGGTGCAGTTCGTTTGCCACCCGAGCATGTAGTCCAGCAAGCGAGGGAGCTAAATCTCCCAAAGGACGCGTGGCTCATCGCCTACTGTGCTTGACCAAACGAAGCGACCAGCGCCCGTGTGGCGCAGGAACTTCGAAGAGCGGGTTGGTCAAAAGCGAGGGCGCTAACTGGCGGCTGGAATGCGTGGCAAGCGGCGAACCTTCCGGTGGAACCGAAAGCGGCCAGTGCTAGTGCTGCGAGCGAATGAGTATCCCGCAGCGCGTGTTCTTGCACTAATCCGCAGATTACGCCGATTACCTTTTATCCGCAGATTACACAAATCCAGCAGACCACAATAAATTTAAGTACCACGTGGGAGTCTTGATCATTTGGCAGTCTTGCTGATCGGCAGGGTTCAATTCATTTTCCCCTGCCCGTCCTTGAGGTAGGCACGATCCACTAAACACCACGAAACATCACTGACAAATTTTGTTCTGTGCTTTCGTGGATCGAATGTTGCCACCAAGCTAACTCTCAAATTATGACACCACTTGCTGGTCTGTGTAATCGGCGTAATCTGCGGATTAGTGACTGAAGCCACGAATGAAACTCTACGGCTACATCGGGTTGGCAATAATCTTCGTCGCCGAAGCGCTTCTTTTCGCCGGCAACCAGTTTGCTGGCCGTTGGTTCACGCCAATTGTCTGGACCGGCTACATACTCTTCAGCGACGCTCTCGTCTTCAGAGTGAGGGGCCGCTCACTGCTGACTACCGACAGAATTGAGTTTCCCATTATCATCATTGTCTCGATCGCCTGTTGGTGGCTATTCGAGTTTTACAACGCGCCACGCTTCTGGCGATCTGATCTCGAGCTTTGGTGGCACTACCACAATCTCGAACCTAATCCTTACCTTCGCCGCTTAGGATACGACTGGGCCTTCGCAACGATATTTCCGGCGATGTTTCTGACAGCTCAGCTGTTAAGAGTAACCCTCTTTAAGAAACTTAGTCGCTTTCGTCCGCTGTATCTCTCAAGGGCAGCTCTCTATTTGATGATTATCCTGGGTGCCAATGGGGCCATCGTACCCCTGGTTTTCTTTTCAGCCTGGCTGGCTCCGGTCATCTGGCTAGCATTTATTTTCCTGGTGGATCCAATAAATTATCTGCGAGGCTGGCCTTCGATCATTGGTGATCTGCAACAAGGAGACTGCCGTAGATTGTTTTCCTTACTCTCGGCCGGCGGCATTTGCGGCATTCTCTGGGAATTCTGGAACTATTGGGCACTATCAAAGTGGACTTACACCGTCCCCTACCTTGGCAGTGTAAAGATTTTGGAGATGCCAGTGCTGGGGTACCTCGGCTTTCCACCCTTCGCGGTTGAGTGCTGGGTGATGTATATCTTCTTACGTTCGCTCTTGTCGGGGAAGCCACTTGAAACTGGTAGTATTTGGATTGAGCCGTTGAAGGAGCGTGTTGGCAAAATCTTTTTAGGCGTTGTTCCAGAGTGACGTTAGTGTTATTTCGTGTATCGTTTCGTGGATCGTTATACAAATCACAGACTTTGTGTAGCTCCGACGGCAGTTATAGAGTACGTCAAAATGAGACTAAGGAACTGGATTAAGAGACTGGGATTCTGGGGATTCCTGTTCTTCCTGATAAAGGGATTGTTATGGCTGACTATCCCGGCGTTGATTGCCATCATTGCCAATTAGTCGGATATGGATCGCCAACTTCACGGTAGAAACAAGCGTTCCCTGCTAACCGCTGGAGTTGTTCTTGTTACGATCCTAACGACCTCGCTGTTAACCGTGCGATCATCAGCAAATCGCTCAGGCCCGCAGAATACCCGGCGGCCGCGCGCGCGTGAAGCGGGCATCATAGTTGGCGTCTTACCCCCTGGTCCGCTAAACGCGATTACAGACGTCGCCGGCGTGCTGGTTGGTCATACCACTATTATCCGGCAAGAAAACATCCGCACCGGGGTTACGGCAATCCTCCCACATAATGGAAATCTTTTTCGCGAGAGGGTCCCCGGCGCAGTCTTTGTGGGTAACGGCTTCGGCAAACTAATGGGCTCTACCCAGGTGAATGAGCTGGGCGAGATCGAAACTCCAATCCTGCTGACCTCGACACTGAGCGTGCCGCGCGTTGCTGATGCGCTGATGGATTACATGCTGAGCCTGCCCGGAAATGAAGATGTTCAGTCAGTTAATCCTTTGGTGGCGGAAA
>JAIVJP010000408.1 GCA_020199975.1 Acidobacteriota bacterium | reverse complement strand
GTCCCGCGGCGCCTGATTTCGGAAGTACGCCATCCCGAATGCCTGACTGGAGGGATCTGAGGAGATCGAGGATGGGCAATCAAACCTCGCGATCCGGTTACATTTTCTTTACTAGACTGGACACTGGTAGTCCAGTTGTCTATGATGTATTCCCCGCCGCTTGGCGGTTGGCCATTCAGGCTAGAACCAAGCTAGCAAACAATCCACCACTGAAAGATAAGCGGGTCGTTTTGTTGCTTATACGGCTCGATGGCACTCATGACTGAACTCACCGCACCGCCAAATTTACGGAGGTTACAATGCTTAGGATAGGAAAGAACCCAATGGATCAACAAGACGACGAACATTCAAACGATAAGCAAGACGCGTCGGCTTATAACACACCCCGAAACAACTACCCTTCATATCAGGAAACTACTACCGAAACGAAGCCTGCAGGTGAAACTTCTCAGATTTCGGCTAAAGCGATGACTGAGAGCGAGACATTAGCTCGGGATATCAAAGAAGGCACGCTTAGCGGTTTTGTGGGTAGCGGGACATCGGTGACCGGCGAGGTAACATTCAAAGCGATGTTCCGAGTTGACGGGCATCTTTCAGGAAAAGTTATCTCGAACAGCGGGACGCTGATTATCGGGACGAACGGCAAAGTCGACGCCAATATCGAGGTCTCAGTGGCAGTGATCCACGGCACCTTCAACGGCGACATCATAGTCACGCAGCGCCTTGAACTGGGCCGGACAGCGAAAGTGAATGGCAACATTCAGGCACCGTCGCTGGTCATCGAGCAGGGTGGAATCTTTGAAGGTAACTGCAAAATGCTCCAGATGAGCGCGGCGGTCGACAAGAACAAGAAAGACAAAGATCAACCGCTCGATGCCTCGAAGCCCATCAGCGCGGATGGTTCGACGAAGACCACGGACGTATCGAAGCCGACGCAAGTCGCCAACGTTTTCAGCGCGGCAAACTAAACAGTCGCATGCAACTGAAGCCTTGCCCAGCGCTTCGCCGTAACTGGCGAGGCGCTTTTGTGTTCGGCGCATCACACGTATGAGTAGCCCTGTCTTACTTCCCAATCTTGGCGACGCAAACTGAAAGTTTGCGCTCGGGCAGTAGCCCGGATCGCGAGTTAAGCTCGCATGACGGAATGATGACGCTTCCCATTTCCGCGAAGCCCTTGACAGAGGACCCGCGCGTCCCTGATACATAAAGAGCGATTCCCCACGACAGGGCGCGGTCAGACAGTCGAGAGCCCTGTCGACTAAATCCGTTGGCCCGAAAGCTGGAATCAAATGACTCTTAGTGCGCAAGTTGCTCTGAGGCGTATGCTCTGCGCTGCACCGTTCGTCTTCTCGTACCTTCTTGTTATCGCCCCTGCGAGAGAGGCTTACACTCATAAAACCCATTCACCTCAGCCTCATCTCGACGGCGGCTATACAGTTTTTGGCAGAGTAGTAGGCGGCATGAATGTTGTGGACGGGATTGCCCGCGGAGAAACCATTAACACAATTGTCATTAGCAATAACGTGTTCAGTCAGGGCGCGGAGCCGGGCCAGCGTCCAACGCCGGCTCAACCCGCCGAACTAACAACACTCCCGCGTTCTCAATATAAGATTCAATTAATACTGGATTTCGAGTCTCGCTCCTATTCCGGCCGAGAGCGGGTGCGCTGGGTAAATCGCGGTGACCGCGCAACCGCTGCCCTCTACTTTCATCTCTATTCCAACCTGCGCGTCGGCCAACACCCCGCAACCGCGAGTTTGAGTTCAAGGGCTGTTGCAGTGATAGAAGATGAGCCGCGGATCGAGATTATTGAGGTGCGTTCCCCCACGAATGACGAGCCTCTGTCTTTCGCTCTGGACGACCAGGGAACGACCTTGCGGGTCAACTTACGGGAAGCCGTTCAGCCCGGAGGATCAGCGGAAGTTCTGGTGAGCTTTAAAGGCAGCGTGCCGGAAATCGACGCGGAAGAGACAAGTATAACGACGCATGTAATCAAGCAAGTCAGCGCGGCTCTGCGCGGGGAACGAGAGATCCGTCGAGCCCGAGACATCAATTTTCGCTGTCGTGGCCTGATGCTGCTGGGCACTTCTTATCCGGTGCTGGCTGTCCATGAGGGTGATGAATGGCAGCGAAAGATTGAGCCAAGCGTGGGGGACTTGATTTTCAACGAGGTCGCCGATTACGAAGTTAGCGTGGAGGCGGCTGCCGGCGTGATGGTATTCACTTCGGCGACTGAACTGGCGCAGAAGTCGGAGGGCAAAACAATCAGAACCTACACAGGTGCTGCCCTGCGAGACTTCGCCATCATTGCCGGTCGCGGCTTGCGCGTTGAAGAAGCCATGGTGGGAAACACGACACTGCGATCAATTTTTCTTCCCCACCACGAAGCAGCAGGCAAACGCGTACTGACGGCAGGAGCAAATGCGCTCAGAATCTTCACTTCGCGTTTTGGAGCGTCGCCCTTCAAGACGATCAATATTGCCGAAGCTCCCCTCGTCGCGGGCCTTGGTAGCACCGAGTTTACCGGGCTGGATGTAATCGCTAGTGCTTTCTACGTCGATTTCGATTCGGCGGCTATGCGGAATCTTCCCGAGATCATTCGCGAGCAGCGCCCTTCCGTCGAACAAAGCCTGGAGTGGACGGTAGGACATCTCGTTGCCCATCAGTGGTGGGGTGCGGCCGTCGGAAACAATCCGGCGCGGGAACCCGTGCTTGATGAGGCGCTGTCTTGTTGGTCAGCGCTGCTCTATTACAGAGAAGTCTATGGCGAGCAACAAGCCGCGACGGTGCTTGACGATCAATTACTGGGAGTTTATCGAGTGTATCGCACATTCGGCGGTGAAGACATGGACGCAAACCGTTCCGCTCGCGACTATCGCAACTCATTTCAGTATGCTGCGATTGTTTCCACCAAGGGCGCCATGATGTTCGTCGAGCTCGAACTATTGCTGGGCGAGGAAAAGTTTTTTGCGGCCCTCCAAAGCTACTACAAGGCGAACCTTTTCGAGATTGCCGAGCTGGACGACCTGCGCGGCGCATTTATTGCAGAGGCGCCTATAGAACAAAGAAGGACGGTTGCTCGTACCTTTAACCGCTGGCTGGCGAGCAAACGGGGCGATGAAGACATTGCCAAACCAGACCCGGAACTCGCCAAGTCGTTGGGACTGCCGGCTAGCCCAGGCAAGCAAAAAAGTGGAGACCGTAACGCGTTTACTGCCTTTGCTCGGGTGGGCAAATTTTTCTGGCAGCAAATGACACGGATACGCTGAGAAGGTAGACAACTTGGAATACCTGACCTAGCCAATATACCCATGAGAACTTACAGCGCGGAAGAAATAGAACTTGCCGGCGATGCAAGCGGTCTACAGGCGCGCTCCGTCGAGGTGGAACAGAGTCTCGAACGTCTCGGCTGGCTAATGGACGATCTTTTTCGCGTTCCGGTGCTCGGCTGGCGTGTTGGTCTCGATGCACTCGTGGGACTGATTCCCGGAGTAGGGGACACAGCTACCACCCTCGCTTCGCTTTATATTCTTACCTCAGCCGTCCGCTACCGCGTCCCAAAGGTTACCCTACTACGCATGGGACTTAATCTCGGCATCGACTATGCGGTGGGCGCTTTGCCGCTGGTCGGCGATTTTTTCGATGCGTGGTGGAAATCAAATCAGAAGAACATCGATTTGCTGCGCAAGCGGGCAACGGTTTCAGCGAGCGAGGCGCGTGAGGGCAAAATCAGTGACTGGCTCTTCGTGGGCCTAATAATTCTGTTGTTGGTTGGTCTGGCCGTGGGCGCGGCCGTGGTTAGCGTTTTCCTATTGATGTTAATAGCCAGCCAACTTTCCAGGCTGGCCGGTTAAGCGCCGAGTTTAAGAAACTGATAACTCAACCAGCGCCGAAGGCGCAGCAGAAGGTGGCCGGAATAGATCTTCCACAAAGGAAGTGACGTACCAATGAAAAGCCTGATTTGTTTTGTTGGCTCTCATCTTAGTCTCACCCGCATTCGCGTGAGGAAGAGGACGGCCCACCCCGCCCATGTTTTCTCTCAAGACTGAAGAGCGCAGTCAGGAAGGGCGGTTTACCCCCGCGCGTTGCACGCCACTCAATCAGCGGGGGTGAACCGCCCTTCCCAACCTGCAAATCCTTGTTTTCTTGAATCATCATGCAATCGGTCCAAGGCAGCCAGTCAGGGCTGCAGCACAGGATGCGCGACGGCGTAGTCCACAATCGTGCGGGCGTAGCGGGGAAAAGGGGGGCACTGCAGACCGTGCGACTCGAGGAGCGCGCTCGCCTGCATGGTGTCGTAGGTTTGTTTCAGAAAGAAGTAGGGTACACCGTGATGGGGTAGATCTGTGATCCGGGGGGAGGGGGGCAGCATTAAAGAGAACTGTACTATTGAGGCAGGAACGGTGATGCGTGAGCCACTGCCTTTCAGGCATCGGGCAATGGTGTTGAAAAGCTCGTGGGTGGTAAGTGGATCGGGATCAGCCAGCTGGATCGTCTTACCGATTGCCCGGGGATCTCGAACTAGTGCAGCTATGCCGTCAACAACAAAATCCACGGGCACAAGATTCAAGCTAACCTCCCGGTTTCCAATATTGAAGAGCTTCAGTACACTCGGCCACTTTCGCACGTAGTGGATCAAGTAATAGACGCCATCGTATTTCGCTGTTTCCCCCGTCTTTGAGTCACCGCAAACCACAGCGGGCCGATGAATGGTGATTGGTAAAGTGGATTTGAGCGCCTCCACTTCCACTTCCGCCAAATATTTCGACTCCTCGTAGT
>JAIVJP010000124.1 GCA_020199975.1 Acidobacteriota bacterium | reverse complement strand
CCCAGCGGGACGATGGCGACGCTCGTGATGCGAGGGTAGTCAGCTGCGAGATCAGCAATCGTGCGCCGCAGGATCTCACCATCATTGATCTCGGGACAAAGCACAACCTGGGCGTGAATCTCTATGCCGGCATCAAGCAACCGCGCCATTTGCGATGATATATCGGCGCGCTGTTTTTTTATACCGAGAAGTCGGGCGCGTATATCAAGGTCGGTAGCGTGAATAGAAACGTATTGTGGTGAGAGCCGTTGTTCAATAATGCGCGCCATCTCGTCTTCCGTAATCGAGGTGAGCGTGGTGTAGTTGCCATAAAGGAATGAGAGTCGAATGTCTTCGTCCCGAACAAAAAGCGATGGTCGAGCATCGGCTGGATTCCCTTTGCAAAAACAAAATATGCATTCGTTCGCGCACTGGCGGGGAACGATTTGCTCGAAACTGAAACCGAAATCCTCATCCTCGCCGCGCTCGATCTGCAGTTCCCAATCCTCGCCACTACTCTTGCGGACGTCCACCACCAGTTCCGTCTCTCCCGCGGTCTGAAAACGGAAGTCGAGATAATCGCGCACGGGCCGGCCGTTAACTCGGGTAATTCGATCGCCTCGCTCGAGCTCAAGCTCGGCGCCAAGACTTTCAGGTGCGACTTCAGTGATCTCGGCACCGCGCCGACGAAGGTTTGTTATAGCTGGAGCAACTGCAAATTCGTACATGTGTTCTAACTCCTTTGAGCCACCAGGCCGCTTCCTTCACCACCAGCAATAACCCTTTTGCCAGCAAACTTCACACTATAACAAAGGGCCCACTCTTTGTTTAGCCGCCCGGACGTACAAGCCGGAAAAGTTCCCTGTTGGTGATTCTTGTTGTTATTCTAGGTGGAAGCTATTTAAGGGAGCGGGGCCCCGTTGCCTCAAATAAAAATCAACTCGAAATGACAGGTGGCTTAACCTTTATTTAGAGTTAGTGTACAATTTCGCCACTAAGCAATGGTTCCGCACTAACACGTTCCTAAGGACACGTGTATGAAGTCGACTTTACTCGGTAGCCCTATGAAGAAAGTAACTCCCACAGCCGTTTTGTTAGCACTCGTCCTAGCCTCAATCAGGGTCGTTGCTGCGCAGAACGGCAACAGTTCTCAAGGCCCAAGAGCTGTTGGGAATCCCGCAACCAACACCTCAACCGCGCGGGAGGTCCCCGAATCTTCTGACGCGACCTCGGAGAAAAAACGGGCTGCAAGTTCTCTGGCAGCTAGGAAGTATTACGAGTCAGGCAATATCCTTTACGCCTCGGGCAAGCTCGAGCAGGCGATTGAGGCCTTCAAACAGGCAACCAAACTCCAGCCAGACGATCCTCAGACTCACTACATGCTGGGAATGGCCTATTCCAACACAAAGGCCTATAAAGAGTCGTTCGAATCATTCAAGCGCGCTCTCCGGGTTTGGCCCGACTGGCCCCAGGCCCACTTCAGGCTGGGGGTTATCTCCTATGTGCTTGGAAGGAGGGCTGAGTCAGCAAAAGCGTACAACAATCTCCTGAGACTAAAATCTCCGTTGGCAAACTCTCTCTCTCGCATCATCAAAGAAGACAATAATCAAGCAACCCTTGCTGACGGCGTGACGGCTAGCGACTGGTCGCTGACACAGACTGAATTAGTTCGTGCTGCAGCGCCGAGCAAAGAACCCACGAGCTCGAAGGTTGGAAATTCGAATCAAGTGCCCACAACTAATGCGGAACCTAGAACTGTATCTGCCAACCTTACGTCGTCAATCAAAGAGACTGCGCCCATTGCGAGTGATCCCCCTGCGGCCGCCGAAGATGCAGGGGCGTTGACCGCCATCTACAAAATTGGCGTCGGTGATGTGCTCGATATACGTGTGCTCAATTCAACTACGACCAGATCTACTCTGTACACTGTGATTGATGGCGGCTTGATAGACCTTGCCATCGCCGGTGGACCAATAAAGGTAGCAGGTCTTACGACCGACGTAGTTCAGACTCTTATCGCGGATGAACTCAAACGCCGCGCGATTGAAGAAGGTGCCCGCGTTTCGGTTGGTGTGCGACAATATGCGAGCCACAGCGTGACTATTAGCGGCTTGGTTAACAATCCGGGTACCAAGTCTCTCCGACGTGAAGCTGTTCCCCTTTATGTCATCATGGCTGAAGCGCAGGCTCGGTCAGACGCTGGCCGGGTAGCAATAATGCGCCCAGGCGGCGCAGGACTGACGATGGACCTAAGCGACCCTGCCACGCCCAACTTCCTCATCCGGCAAGGCGACATGATTAGCGTCACGGCCAGGCCCCAAGAGTTCTATTACATAGCTGGCCGCATCACCTATCCCGGGCAGAAGATCTTTCAGCCAGGTGTTACTTTGCTGCAAGCGATCCTCGGCGCCGGTGGTGTTATGCACCAGGGTGACAAAATCGAGATTTCGCGCGAGGTCCAGGATGGGAGACTAGCTACCACTACATTCAAATTGAAAGAGATCAAGGCGGGCAAGATTCAGGATCCACGACTCCAGCCAGGCGACCGCATCGAAGTAGTCCGTTAGCTTGCCCAACATCCGCTCCCACGTTCCTCAGACAAACTTCGTCTGTCCATGACCCGCTTCGGCTCCATTTCAAAAAACTACCGCGCACGACTGGCTGAGGTTGGTCCGTGTCCGCCACAGGATACCTGGGATCCTGTGCTCGCGGGACGTACACCTCTACAGAGCCGGTGAACGGGTAGCGACCGAGGGTCTGGGTGCGGTTCCCTCCAACCGATATGGAATCGCGAGTGATGCAGTCTTGAATGTACCATCGAGACCATAGAACCGCTCACCGGTTCCGCAATTGAATGACGTCTAAAACTCTCTCGTGCTCAATCTGCACCCACACACCCAATTTTATTGACAATCCGGCCTCTCTTTGTTAGTTATGCAGCGCGCTTTTTTGCCTGCCGCCCTGTTCTTCAGGAGCTTAATCTCTGTGATCGGTTAGCTGAGAGATTCAAATCCAATGATCAACAAACTAAAGCCCGCACTGCTCGGTGGCCTCATTGCAGGCATACTCTGCGTCGTTCCCTTTGTGAGCACTTGTTGCTGTTTGTGGGCTGCTCTCGGGGGATTGCTGGCGAGCTTTATGTACATAAAAAATTCACCGGCGCCGGTTACGACAGGTGAAGGTGCGGCACCGGGTTGTAAAAGTGATTGCCCACAGTTTTCCATTAGAAGAAATCTATATCGAAACTAGTTAGAACCAGGAGAAACTTCAAAATGTCTCAACAGTGGACTCCCCCGCCTTCCCCAACCGCCGCTCCGGCTAATATTCCAAACTACTTGATTCCGGCGATTCTTTCGTTGTTCTGTTGCTGGCCTCTATCAATCGTAGCGATCATCTTCGCCGCCCAGGTTAATGGAAAAGTAGCCTCCGGAGACATACAAGGCGCCATGGATGCCTCCAAGAAAGCAAAGCTCTTTAGTTTCATCGCAATCGGCATCGGCCTCGGGCTGGGGTTGATTTATCTAGTGCTGATGGTATTGGGTGTGGGATTGGGCGCGATTCAGGGTTAACTGAGCGCGGAATCAAGAAACCGGGCTGACTCGACCCGCGAGAAGATTTTGGCCTCGGGGCTCCCGTTATTCCGAGCGCGATGTCTTCCGAACTGCAGCCCTAATCAAGAAACGGCGGAGAACGAAACAAATGACTCGATACTGTTCGAAGTGTGGCGCGACCAACGACGAGAGCGCCCAATATTGCAATACCTGCCAGGCTCCACTAACGCCCGTGGGCGGGGGCTACCAGCCAATGCAGTCTGTGAACCCGGGACAGATGACAGACTGGAAAGCCCTGGGTGCAGATAAGAAGCTCGTTGCCGGCATTTGCGGAATCTTGTTAGGCGGATTTGGGGTTCATAAGTTTATCCTTGGCTACACTAACGAAGGGATTATTCAGATCGTTATTACCTTCGTGACGTGTGGAGCCGGCTCCATTGTCGGCCTGGTGGAAGGAATCATCTACCTCACAAAGTCTGATGAAGACTTCGTCCGCACATACATTCAGAGCAAGAAGGGCTGGTTCTGAACTTCAGGTGCGGCTGTTCAGTTTATCGAGGCCCGACTATGTCGCGCCTCCTTCGCCACTGCCTCACCAGCTGAGGATTCGCGACTGATTCACCAGAAGCTGCTAGCCCGTTTCCTCTGACAAAGTCTCGTGATAATTTTTCTAGCTCATGGTTTTTGATGAGATAGTCAATCGACGCTTAAGTCTGTTATTGCTTTGGCTGACCATCGCCGTCGCCAGTGTTTTTCTTTTTGTGCTTGAGCCGGGCGAGCCGGCTTTCCTTCCCGGCTGTCCATTTCGCGCGTTGACCGGTTTTTCCTGTCCAGGCTGTGGTACGACGCGCGGGCTTCACCAGTTGCTGCACGGCAACTTGGCCGCAGCCTTTCAGTTGAATCCGTTCTTGATCCTGGCGTTGCCTTTCCTCCTGTACGCGCTGCTGAGCTACACAAACACGGTGCTCCGCGGAAAGCCGATTAGAAGGAACACTCTCCCGGCGAAGTACATCTGGGCCCTGTTTGGATTCGTGCTTTTCTTTTGGGTCTTTCGTAACACACCCTTTTATCCATTCGTGTCGTAGCAAAAGTCAGTAGCCCCGACCGTCAGCGCC
>JAIVJP010000287.1 GCA_020199975.1 Acidobacteriota bacterium | reverse complement strand
GTCTTCAGCGATGGCAAGCTTCGCGGCGCCATGAAATATGTTAAGGAAGCGGGGCTCATCACTCGATTCAAGGGCCAGGACATTCTCGATCGCGAGAAGCTCGAGGTTGATCTACGGCTGGTAGACAATTACATGCGCTCAAAGGGTTATCTTCAGGCGCGACACGGCGAACCTCGGGTTGAAGGAGTTGGGCCGCGCCGGACAGGTTTCTTCATCCCTCTGCCATTTCTCTCTTCAGTAGACGAAGGACTTCGCGTCACCATCCCCATTACGGAAGGTAAGCTCTATCGAATTGGGGAGATGAAGATCGACGGAAACTCGATCTTTTCTGAAGAGCAGATACGTTCGATCATTGGCCTTAACAAGGGCGACATCGCCAACGGTGAAAAAATCAGCAAGGCCTTATTTGAGAATCTGAAGAAGTATTATGGCGCGCAAGGCTTCATTGAATACGCAGCCGAGCCAAATCCAACCTTTAAAGACAACCCGCAAAATCCAAACGAGGGCATTGTAGACTTCGTCGTTACCATCGAGGAAGGCAAACAATTCACGTTGCGCCGCCTGGAGTTTGTGGGCAACACTTTCACGCGAGATAACGTACTGCGTCGCGAAGTCCTGATTAATGAAGGTGATATCTACAACCTTTCTTACTGGGAGTATTCAGTTGTTAAGCTGAATCAGAGTGGTTACTTCGAGCCGATTGATAAAGACAAGGACGCGGACTTCCGCACGAACGATGAAGAGGCCACGGTCGATATCAACCTGAAAGTAACGGAACGCGGGCGCCAGCAGATCTCCTTCAATGGGGGAATCTCCGGCATCGGAGGTTCGTTCTTTGGACTCGAATACTCCACCAACAACCTCCTGGGTCGCGGTGAAATACTCTCGCTTAACCTCGCCGCCGGCAATCGGCAGCGGTCTATCCAGTTTTCGTTTACCGAGCCATATATCAAGAACCGGCCCATCACTGCCGGTTTTTCAGTCTTTGCTTTCAGTCAGAAATTCTTCGGTGAAGGAACGTTTCTTTCTCAGAACCTCGATGCCCAGCAGGGTCTTTCGGGCTCAACGATCGATTTCCTCAACGTCAACGAACAGAACCTGTTTACGCGTGATTCATATGGCGGCTCCATCTTTTTAAGCGCGCCACTTTCGGAGTTTTATCGTAAGCGACCCTTCACGCAATTCTCCCGAGTCGGAGCGTCGTACCAATTTTCCACAACCAGCGTGACGGATCCGCAGGTTAACCAAACCGGTGATCCTAATCGTTTTATCCCGGTGATTTACGCCCAGCCCAGCATCATAACGAGCCGGGGTACGCTTAGTTTCAGTTACGATACCCGCAACGCCAGCGTCGACCCGACTACCGGGCGTGAACTTTCGCTGGCTGTCGCACTGGCTGGTTTGGGTGGCGATGTGCGCACCTATCAACCGACGCTCTCTTTCACCCAGTACTTTCCCGTGCGGCGGAAGAAATCGGAACGGCCTGAGGTGTTTGGATTCCGCATCCTTGCTGGAACCGTAGGGAGTTTTGCCATATCGCCTAAGGTGAGAAACTCGCAATCCCTCGCCTTCGTTGATGGCGTGCCAATCTTCGAACGCTTCTTCCTGGGTGACGAGTTTACGATCCGTGGTTATAACGTTCGCTCGATAAGTCCGATTGCGCCGCTCGATACGTTTATTACTTCGCGCAATGTCGTGATCTCCTCTACTGGAATTGGAGCCCCGGCTCCCATTGCCGGAGTACCGGCTGGAGTAGCCGACGTTGGAGTCTTTACCGGAGTTACGGGCAACAATGTCGTCGGATTGCCGCGCTCCTTTACTTCTGTAGGCGGGGACACCCAACTGCTGGGAAATTTTGAATATCGAATACCTATAATCGGAAATGTCGTCGGCCTCGCCGCCTTTGCCGACGTGGGAAGCTCTTTCAACATACGCTCAAAGGGTGATCAGTTTTTCTCAAGCAACTTCCTGGACGACGACCCATTTCTGCGGACGGTGGGCTTTATCCCCTGCCCTCGCCTGGGTTCCACCTTCGCACCGGTGAGCCTGTCTACGCTGGCGGCGTGCAACTCAAATTCACAACTCGCACTTACCGGCAATTTGGGTCTGGTCATGCGCGACCGCCGACTCGTAACAACCCAGGAGTTGGACGCTGCGCAAAGCCTCGGGTCGTTCGACCCTATTACCGGGCTACCGTTCGGGTTTCAACAGGTGTTCCTGCGCGGCCAGACCCAG
Source organism: Acidobacteriota bacterium (assembly GCA_020199975.1). Lineage (GTDB taxonomy): Bacteria > Acidobacteriota > Blastocatellia > Pyrinomonadales > Pyrinomonadaceae > PSRF01. The sequence continues at coordinate 16,184 of JAIVJP010000287.1, read as the reverse complement.
ACCAACACTGCCGTGCGCTTGTCGCAAGGCCTTTTTGACAAGTTAGGCGACTTCCGAACCAGCCTCGGAATGGAGGTGCGCGTGCAAGTTCCGGTGCTCAACGTACCGTTCCGCTTGATCTTTGCGTATAATCCCAACGCCAGGTCAAACCAGGTAATTGATGGATTTCCATTCTTCTTTAATGAGAAAAAGAGAGTCATTCGTTTCAGCGTCGGGCGCACCTTTTGATCATTTAAGGCCAACCACGGCGGTGGGATGAACAACTAACAGTTCGCCAATCGCCTTTGAATTTAAGGAGCATTACAAGAAAGTTATGAAGATAGATCGTTTGATTGCCGCCGTCGCTTTTGTCGCGGCCCTAGCTGTTTCTCCCGCTTTTGCTCAGACACGACCAGCGGGGCCGGCGGCAACGCCTCAAACCGGCGCAGCCTTACCGGACAGCAAAATTGCTCTTATTTATTCGGATCAGTTTCTGGATCCCAAGACAGGTATCGCTCGATTCAACACTCTGCTCAGCACTTTGAACCGCGAGTTTCAGCCGCGCCAGACTGAGTTACAGGGACTTCAGCAGAAGATCCAGCAGCTCAAGGACGAGGTTGATAAGACCAAGGCTGTAGCTGAACCGCGGGCCCTGCAAACGAAAGTGGATCAGCTTGAGCAGTGGAATAAAGAACTTCAACGCAAAGGTGAGGATGCTCAGGCGGCTTACACCAAGCGCCGCGGCGAGATATTTTCTCCCCTGGAGAACGATATCAAAAAGGGACTGGAAGTTTTCGCCAAGCAACGCGGAATTAACGTAATCATCGATGGCAGCCAGGTCCCGGTCGTCTATGCAGCCGACAGCATCGATGTCACACGGGCGTTCATCAACGACTTCAACAGCAAGAATCCGGCGACCGCATCCGTTACGCCTCCTAAATAGGTTTTTCTGCGCGGCATGGGATTCTGCAGACGCGGAGATGCGGCCAAAGTTCCGCGTCCCGCGTCTTTTTGTTGTCTATTAGCCATCCATGGAAACCATTCTTGATTCGCAAGCGATCCAGAAGCTCCTGCCGCATCGTTATCCCTTCCTCCTGGTAGACCGGATTATCGAACTAGTTCCGCGCGAACGAATCGTGGGCTTGAAGCAGGTCAGCATCAACGAGCCGTTTTTTCAGGGCCATTTTCCCGGTGCGCCTGTGATGCCGGGAGTGTTGGTGGTGGAGGCGCTGGCTCAGGTGGGGGCCGTCCTGGCCCTGCGAGAAATTGAAGGTCGCGATCAGAAGTTGGTTTTGTTTACCGGCATTAATAAAGCTCGGTTTCGGCGTCCGGTAGTACCTGGCGACACCTTGATTCTGGAGGTAACTGCCATGCGCATTGGTTCGCGCGTACAGCGGATGCGCGGTGAGGCCAAAGTCGATGGCCAGCTTGCAGCCGACGCCGACATCATGAGCGTGATCGCGGACCGAGGCTCCGCCGTCTGAGACAAAGGGGAAAAAGGGGAGGAGTAGATGACGTTCTTTATGGGCTTCAATTTGGGTTTCAGTCTTTCCCCCATTTCCCTTTTTCCCATTTCCCCTGTTCCCCTAGTCCCCTTTTCTTAATCCATGTCCACTGCCACTCATCCCGCTAACATTCATCCTTCTGCTGTTGTCAGCAGCCGTGCGCGCATTGGTCGCGACTGCCGCATCGGCCCCTATTCGATAGTTGGCGACGAAGTGGGATTGGGCGACGGCGTTCGTCTGGAATCACACTGTGTCGTGGACGGCAGGACGACCATTGGCGCCGGAACCCATGTTTTCCCTTTTGTTTCGATCGGTCTCGCCCCCCAGGATTTGAAGTACAAAGGGGAGCCGGCGGAAACACGCATTGGGAAGCGCAACCGTATCCGCGAGTTCGTGACGATCCATCGGGGTAGCGCCGGCGGCGGCATGCTCACGCAAACCGGCGCTGATTGTTTGATCATGGCGCAGGCGCATATCGCTCACGACTGCAGACTCGGGGACGGAGTGATCATGGCAAATGCTGCCACGCTTGCCGGTCACGTAACTATTGAGGATCGCGCAAATGTGGGCGCCTACTCAGGCGTTCATCAGTTTTGTCGGGTAGGCCGTGAAGCTTATATAGGGGGCTACTCAGTCGTCGTCAAAGATGCTCTGCCTTTTGCGTTGACTGTCGGTAATCATGCCCGCTGCTTTGGTTTGAACACTATCGGCATGAAGCGCCGTGGTTATTCCGGAGCGGTCATCAAGTCGCTACATCACGCCTTCCGCTTGTTGCTTTCCTCCAAACTGAACACCTCTCAGGCGCTTGAGCAGATCCGGGAATTGATTCCCGATTGCCAGGAAGTAGCGGAACTCGTCCGGTTTATTGAGACCTCCCAACGAGGCGTGATTAAGTAGTGCGCTACGGTCTAATCGCAGGTAACGGCAAGTTTCCCCTTCTGGTGCTCGAAGGTGCGCGGCGTGCGGGCGCTGCTCTTTCCGTCGTGGCCATTCATGAGGAAACCGATCAGGAGATCGAGCGTATTGCGGATCGGGTGCAATGGGTAGGCATTGGCCAACTGGGAAAGATGATCAGCTTCCTCAAGAGCGAGGGAGTGGAAAAAGCCATCATGGCCGGGCAGGTAAAGCATGTTCAAATCTTCAGCCGCGCGGTGCCCGACGCACGCATGTTGAAAATGCTTTTGCAGCTACCCCGGCGCAACACTGACTCACTAATCGGAGCAGTCGCTGAGGAACTGAATAGCGAAGGCATCGAGCTGATTGATTCGACTTATTTTCTTCAAGACTATCTTCCTCAGGTTGGAACACTAACCAAGCGCGAACCTGATGCCCGCGAACGGGAAGACATAGAATACGGCTTGGAGATCGTCCGCGAAGTCGCCCGGCTCGACCTGGGTCAAACTGTAGTCGTGCGTGGTAAGGCCTGCGTGGCCATTGAAGCAATGGAAGGAACTGACGCCACAATCCGCCGCGCGGGCGAGTTAACTCAAGGAGGCGATGAGCCGCTCGCGACTCAGCCACCGGCACCGGCGCTGGAAGATGCCGGCAAAGATGTCGGTAAAATTGGAAAAGCACCCGCGAGTCAGGCCGGGAAAGGCGGATTAGAGCGGAGCCTTTCCAATTGGATGCGCGGAAGACGGGTCGACCTCGCCGGAGGAAGACTGACGGTCGTGAAGTTAGCCAAGCCTGCGCAAGACATGCGTTTCGATGTGCCTGTGATTGGCGTGCCCACGATCGAAGCTATGATTGAGTCCGGCGCCACCTGCCTATGCATCTCCGCGGGCAAGACGTTGATGTTTGATCGCGAGGAGCTGATCAGTCTGGCAAACCATAACAAGATCGCCATCGTCGCCGTTTAGGCCCTAGTTTTCCGTGTCTTCCCAAATCTGACTCCTGACTCCTGACTTCTAATGAAAACTTTTGAAAAGACCGAACGCACCACTCTCAAACGTCTTCCGGCGCGCGGCGTCTATGATCGCGAACTCGTTTACGCAATTCTGGATCAAGGGCTCATCTGCCATGTTGGGTTTGCGGTTGAAGGGCGTCCTTTCGTGATTCCCACCGGCTACGCACGCCATGGGGAGCAACTCTACATTCACGGCTCCCAAGCCAGTCGAATGTTGCGCACCCTGAAAAGCGGCATCAATGTTTGTGTGACTGTGACCCTATTGGACGGCTTGGTGCTGGCCCGCTCCGCCTTTCATCATTCAATGAACTACCGCTCAGTGGTCGTGTTCGGCCGGGCAACGAAGGTTGATGACCCTGCGGATAAAGTTGCGGCCTTGCTTACCTTCTCTGAGCACGTGATTCCGGGAAGGTGGAACGATGTGCGTGAACCCACTGAACAGGAGTTGAAAGCAACGACTGTGTTATCGCTGCCGCTCGAAGAAGTCTCAGCAAAGGTGCGCACCGGACCACCGCTCGATGACGAAGAGGACTATGAGCTACCGGTCTGGGCGGGAGTGATTCCCCTGCAATTGGTTGCCGCGGCGCCAATCCCTGATCCGCGCCTGGAAGTTAGTATCGAACCTCCCAGCTACGCCTCGGCGTATAAGCGGCGGAGCTGACAACCGGTCACAAGTCCGCAAATTCGTGCTGCTTGTGCAAGGGGTTGGATTGACATATACGATCCACGAAACTACACGACCAAGACGAAAGCTCGTTAGTGTCATTTCGTGTGATTTCGTGGATCGTGTTTTGACGTTGGTCTAGAAGCCTGGCGAGGAGGCTTCTGCTGTCTGCGCCTTAGGATCGAAGGGGGCGGCGAGGTACTTCTTGGCCATCGTCTGCGCGTTGTCGTAGTTGATACCTGACTGAACTGCCTTGTTGTACTCCGCAACGGCCCGATTGCGCTCGCCCTTTGCGTCGTAAGCATTGCCACGCTTGATGCGGGCCCAGACCTCGATCCAGGAAGGTTTCAAGGTGCCATTGAGGGCCGCGTCGAAATTATCGAGTGCCTGTTGCCAGTTGCGCTGTTCCAGAAAGAGCAGCCCAAGGTTGTAGTAAACCCAGGAATTTGACCGGTCGAGCTTCAACGCCGCCTCAAACTGCTGTTGTGCTTCGGCGTAGAGTCCTTCCTTCATTTGCTCGATTCCGCGTCTCGCGATGATTGACACCCGCAGCTCTTCAGACATGCGTAGGATTCGGTAATTGGGATCTACCACGACCTCGAGTGGCTGGCCGTTTGATTCGAAGTCAAAGTCTTCACTGCGGCCTTCCAACTTCGTGGTTGTCGTCTGAGAGTCTCCTTCGGCACGCAGCATCAACTGCACCGGCATCCGCAGCGTTTCCAGCGTCTGCTTCACAGTTCCACGGGTGCGAAACTTGCCACTGCGGGTACGAATAATCTGGTAGTCCACACTGAATTCAGGGACTCCGGTCCCTTCTACCCACTGCGCGAAGAAGTAACGCATGTTTTCGCCGGCAATCTGTGTGGCCATCTTTTCGAAGTCGTCAATCGAAGCGTTCTTCCCGCGAAAACTCTGCAGAAAGTCGGGCAACAACTTGTCAAACTTCTGCTTACCGATTGTCTCCCGCAGCATGCGAAATACCATCGCGCCTTTGTGGAATACGATTGATTGATAAGCCGCAGACTGGTCGTCCAGTGCGCTTGGCGCGCGCGCGATCGAAGCGGTCTGCTCGAAGGTAAGTGCGCGTTCTTGCTGTTCGCGCTGCGCTGCATCGAACGCGCCACCGGTCAACGTGGATTCGCGATAAGCGAAGGCGCTCCACTCGGCCAAACCTTGCGAAAGCCAGGCGTCATCAAACGACTTCAATCCCACCGTCTGGCCCCACCATTGGTAGGCGACTTCGCGCTGCAGTTTTTCTTCGGGCACCGGGCGAGAACTGTCGAACATTTTCGATCCGAGAAAAATCATTCCCGGCCCCGAGTAGGTGTCGAGGGTGTCGTCGTCCACCTGGGTCACTACGAGCCGAGTGCCAAACAAAGGCGCCCCATAATTCTTGGTATAAAACTCCAGCACGTGACCCATCAGTTCGGCATAACCATTTATTCGGCCTTCGCTGCCAGGCTTGGCATAGAACTGGATGTCGTAGTTACCGAAGCGCAGGTTCTTGTTGATGTATTGACCGGCAACGAAGTTTCCGACCAGCACCGGCTGCCGATGAACAAAACGAAACCGTGTCGCGCCATCTTTGGGTGACTGTTGCGCCACCACCGCATCGTCGCTGGTGCCGGCTACCTGGACCCCGGTCGGCACAATCAAGGTGATGTCGGAGGTAGCGCGATCCGCAGCGTAGTCGTGGAACGGGAACCAGCGCGCGGCATACATCAGATACGAACCTTCGCTGCCGATATAGGCGAGGCGCTTCGTTGCCAGCGGCCCACCTTCGGGCGAGGTCAGCGCACCACTCCAGCGAAATCGCAGGGTGATGGGTTGATTTGCAGGAACAATCTGACCGAGATCGACGCGAACGTTGGGACCAAGCGCACCCCCGCCGACCGGGTCTTGAACCAAACCGGTTAGCGCTTTGCCGTCGCGTTCGACACTTTCAACGCGGAGTGATCCGTTCAGTTCGAAAACGAGGGAGCGGGTGGCCTCCTGCGGAACAAGGGTGATGTCAGCGCCAGCCCGTAACATATGCTGCTCGGGGATCAATTGCGCCTCAATGCGATAGTTTGTGATGTCGAACCGGGCGCCGGCTGGCTGGGGCGCTGGCTGCTGGGCCCCAATCGGAATAATGAAAACAAAAAATGCCGCGAAAAGGGGGAGCATTTGGGGAAGAATTCCAATTGGTCTAGTCATAGTTGCTCGGATTTGATTTCCATTAAATGCGACAGCTGATATACCGCCCTGCGGTTTGCGGAGAATAGAGCTTCTGAGGCGCTAACGAGCGCTCGTCCGACCCTCCGAAGTGTCCGGCAGTAACCCCGAGGGGCTTCCTTTTTAGAGTCGGGTTTTTTGGATGATAGGAAGTTGCAGGCGGTTGGCTGAGTGCGGGAGTTTCGCTGGCTCGACCCGAGGATCTTTGGGTGGGTAGCCTTGACAGCACGCTTACCGCCAGCATAAAGTTCCACGCTATTCGCGGGTTTGCTGTGAACGCCCGCAAGGTCGCACCGCTAAACTCTTAGAACCAATCAGGTCTTCCAGAGTTTTTGCCCTATCCGAGTGGCTATGAGCACCCCTCTCAGCAATCGTCAACGTTTTACGGATGTAAGTCTGTCCAGCTGTTCGATCTAATACCCAATCAGAAGGGAGTTAGTTTTATGAGACGTGCCTCGAAGTTTTTGGCGCCGCTATTCGTCTGCGCGCTGGCAATATTCCCCCAGCAAAGCAACCTTGTTATTGCTCAACCCGCTGCCCCTGCGCAACAGGTTACAACTGCGCCTGCTCTGCCCAAAGGCATTGAACGGGTGACTGCAGTCGAGGGCATCACCGAATACCGCTTGGCAAACGGCCTTCGCGTCCTGATGTTCCCCGATCAAACGAAGCAGACCATAACGGTAAATATCACTTATCTCGTCGGCTCGGCGACCGAGAATTACGGCGAGACCGGCATGGCACACCTGCTCGAGCACCTAGTCTTCAAAGGCACGCCGAAGCATCCTAACATTCCGCAGGAACTGACGGCTCATGGGGCGCGTCCCAACGGCACCACCTGGTCGGATCGCACAAACTATTTCGAGACTTTCGCCGCGACCGACGAAAACCTCAACTGGGCCCTCGATCTTGAAGCCGACCGGATGGTTAACTCTCACATAGCCAAGAAAGATCTCGACAGCGAGATGACGGTCGTGCGCAACGAGTTTGAGCTGGGCGAGAACAGCCCTTTTGGCGTGCTGCTGGATCGCGTGATGGCCACTGCCTATCTCTGGCACAACTACGGCAAGACGACAATCGGCGCGCGTTCCGACATAGAAAATGTACCCATTGAGCGTCTCCAGGCCTTTTACCGCACCTACTACCAGCCGGATAACGCGGTGCTGCTGATCGCGGGTAAGTTTGATGAACCGAAAGCACTCGCCCTAGTCGACAAGTACTTCTCGCCAATTCCGCGGCCCACGCGCACCTTGCAAAAGATCTACACTAGCGAGCCGACCCAGGACGGCGAGCGTTCCGTTACGCTCCGCCGCGTTGGCGACACGCAACTCGTGCAGGCGCTCTATCACGTCCCCTCTGGATCCCACCCGGACTTCGCCGCCGTTGATATCCTGACGCAGGTTTTAGGCGATACCCCTTCCGGCAGACTGCACAAGGCGCTGGTCGAAGCGAAGAAGGCGAGTTCTATCTTCGGCTTCAGTTTCCAATGGCGTGACCCGACGTTGGCGCTCTTCGGCGCCGAAGTGCGGCAGGGCGATTCGCTCGACGCCGCGCGCGACACGCTTATCCAGACCATTGAAGCCATCGGCACGACACCGCCCACCAAAGAAGAAGTGGAGCGGGCGCGCGCCCAGATCCTGAAAAACATCGAGCTGGTCCTGAATAATTCGGATCAGGTAGGACTGACCTTGAGTGAGTTCATTGGGGCAGGCGACTGGAGGTTATTTTTCCTGCACCGCGACCGCTTGCGTAAGGTCACGCCAGAGGAAGTCTCACAGGTTGCCGCTAAATACTTTAAGCCGTCGAACCGCACGCTGGGACTGTTCATCCCGACTCCCAAACCCGATCGCGCGGAGATCCCGGCAACGTCCGACTTGACGGCCGCCTTGAAAGACTACAAGGGCGACGCGGGCGTGGCTGCGGGTGAGGCGTTCGACCCGTCGCCGGCAAACATTGAATCGCGCACCGTGCGCACTGAAGCGGGTGGCATCAAGCTGGCGCTGTTGCCTAAGAAGACTCGGGGCGGCAAGGTGGTGGCGCAGATGGCCATACGCTACGGCAACGAGCAAAGCTTGATGAATCGCGCAACCGCCGCGCAGCTCGCGGGCAGCATGCTCATGCGCGGCACCACGAAGCACACGCGCCAGCAGATTCAGGACGAGTTGGATCGTTTGAAGGCCCGCGCCAATGTCAACGGCGGCGCCACACAGGCTACGGTCACCATCGAAACGACGCGTGAAAATTTTCCGGCTGTGATGCTGCTAGTCGCCGAGATTTTGCGTGAAGCGTCCTTCCCGGCAGACGAGTTTGATCAGCTTAAACGTCAGAACCTTGCCGCCGTTGAGGAACAGAAGAGCGAGCCGACGCAGATCGCTTTCACTGCTTTCGGACGCCACCTCAGTCCCTATCCCAAGGGCGACGTGCGCTACATCAGCACCCCAGAAGAAACCATCGCCGAGTTGAACGCCGTAACGCTCGACCAGACGAAGCAGTTCTACCACGACTTCTACGGCGCTTCCAACGCGCAGTTAACCGTAGTGGGGGACTTCGACGACAAGGAATTCGCTAAACTGGCGACCGAGCTATTCGGCAACTGGAAGAGTCCGAAACCATTCGCACGGGTACCCAGCGTCTACAAAGACGTGGCAGTAGTCAATCAGTCGTTCCCTGCCCCCGATAAAGCCAACGCCTTTTTCATCGCCGGCTTTAATTTGAAAATACGAGACGACAACCCCGACTATCCGGCGCTGCTGCTGGGTAACTACATGCTCGGTGGCGGCTTCCTGAATTCGCGCCTCGCATCGCGTATTCGGCAGAAGGATGGGTTGAGTTACGGCGTCGGCTCCGGAATTAACATCAGCGCACTCGACGAATATGGGCGCTTTACCGCGAATGCGATCTACGCGCCGCAAAACGTTGAAAAGCTGGAGGTAGCGTTCAAGGAGGAGATTGCGCGCATGTTAAAAGATGGCTTTACGGCCGAAGAGGTTGAGGCCGCAAAGTCGGGCTACTTGCAATCGCGGCAAGTGAGCCGCGCGCAAGACAATGAGTTGGCGGGCCGTTTGAACAACTACCTGTTCATCGGGCGGACGCTGCAGTGGGACGCTGATCTCGACGCGAAGCTCAAGGCGCTCACACCCCAACAGATTACCGCCGCGATGCGCCGGCATATTGATCCGTCGAAGATAACGATTGTTAAGGCGGGAGACTTTGCCAAGAACCCTGCAGTAAAGTGAAGGACTGTCGAAGGCCCGCGACGTGCTGGCGAAATATGGCAAGATAGAAGTTTACGATGCCGACGGTAAGCCCATACCGGCAGGTGAGATGAAAAACAAATGAGTCTGAAACCTTGATCCTCAACTCGTGAACCGGAAACCGGACTGCAAACGGTTTCCGGTTTAACTAGTGGTCTTAGCTTGAACTTGAGAGCTAAGCTCTTGATAGGGCGACTCAATTACAGAACCGAGGAGCCGTAGCGACCGGGTTGGTTCCGCCAGATTCAACCATGATCTCAAGAGCCGTAAGCTACGGGGCTTAGCTAAGGTTAACAGATGGTAGTGAATTCGCGGCCACTCTGTTCTCAGTTTTCACCCACCGTCTCTACCGCTCCTCGTTGCCGTAATTGAGTGGCAACCACGGAATACTTTCAAACTGAGGCCCTACCCCGGTTTATGGTTTTTGAGGGGCATTGCCGCTGGTGAAATCCACCGCCTTTTGATCATCCTGAAGACCCCCCAACACTCTGTCGACAGGTTCAAAAATATAGCCATCCTTCGACGGGATGATCCGGTAGCTCTGCTGCGAAGGTGAAACAATGAATGAATAGTTTCCCTCAGTGTCAGTGGTAGTAGCGAGAACAGTTCCGCGCGGACTAATCAGCACCACGACGACGTTTGAAATCGGCGCCTTGTTTGCGTCTCTCACTGTACCGGTAATCTTGACTCTGGCGCGCGCTTTTACCCCTATCACCGACATCGGTTCTGGGGAAGCTGCGGGTGATTGAACGGGGCCCTCCGCAGTTGGCGATGGTGTGGGAGTCTGTGTTGCTTCTGGAGTTGCCACCGGAGCAGCCTCTGCCGCAGTCGGCGCCACAGGGGGGGCAGGTGTCGGAATTAACTCGGGCGATGCGGCAGTCTGAGGCTCGGGTGCAGAGGGAGACGGCGTTTCCACCGCACCAGGTTTATCCGTTCTTGGCTGTGGCGAAATACTCGCAGCGACTCGATTAGCGCCGATTTGCTCGGCCAAACCATCCAGCGATCCATTGGTCTTCTTGTACAGTTGCTCGATTACCGCGCGACGGCCAGGATCGGGGTCACCGGAGTTGTAACTCTTGATGTAGTAAGCAAGTGCTTCCTGCTTGTTGCCTGCCTGATCGAAAGCGGCACCCAGGTGCCACAGCGCAGTGCGCCACAAAGGAATGCCCTCCGGAAGAATCCCGGCGGCGCGCTTCAAGTGCTCAATGGCTTCATCCGTCTTCCCCTGGTTGTATAGTGCCCAGCCGGCGCTGTCCTCGACGCGTCCGCGTAGAATGTTTGCCAGGACGTTGCGTGGTGCGTCGGGTACATCAGGGGTAGCCCCCTTGGCGATTGCCCGGGCACGAATATCGCGCAACTCCTCAGCCTGCACGGCCACCGTTGCTACCGGAATCCCCACCGCCGTTTCGACACTACTCCTCGCGGCTTCGGTGAGCTCATATGCGGTTTGCAGAGCAACGCCTTTCCTTATGAGCACCCCGGCGGCATACAGTTGACGGTAAACACGCATGTCGTCGGCACCTGACGCAAACTCCTTTGCCGCTCCGGCAACAACGGCTTCGTCAAGCTTGACGCTGTCGTTCGGTTGATTCGTGGCAGTGGCAAACGCCAGCAGTGCCTTTAAAATCGCCGCATCATTCTTATTGTCAGCTGCGTCAAACTGAAAAATGGCGGCGCGGCGTTCAGGCGCCAGGAGTGGATAACGCGGCTCGAGCTGCACGGATTTGCGAGCCAGTTCGAGAGACCGGTCGGCTTCGTTGTGCGCCGCAAACCAGTAAGCGGCGCCGGTCAGTAAAGCCAGGTTCCGCGGATCCTCCTGAAGGGTGGACGCTAGTTCCTTATTACCTTCGTCGAACCGTCCGAGATCCAGAAGTGAAAGCACCATTCCCGCTCGGGCTGCCTTGTCTGATGGTTCAGCTCCGAGTTGTTCCCGATAAAGTTCCAAAGCCTCTTTGGCTTTGCCGGCTGCCCGGTTTAGATCGGCGAGATTGCGTCTTGTTCCTTTCTTTAAGTTGGGATCTAACTCCAGCGCGCGTTTGTACTCCACGGCTGCCTCATCAAGCCGCAAAGAGATATGCAGGGCACGGCCCAGCACATGGTGGGCTTCAGCCAGATCCGGCGCGAGCTTGACGGCCTCGGTGGCTAAGCGGGCGGCTTCGTTGCCATCTTCAATTCCCAGGTAGAATCCAGCTAGCGTCAACAAGCGCTTTGAATCCGCGCCAAACTTCTTTTCAATTTTCTGAGCAGCCTCAATTGCGGCGTTTCGCTGCCCGCGGTAGAAAAGGTTCAACGGAATTTGTGAGACCACGCCCAAGAACAACTTGTCTGACATGTTTGTCGGAGCTTCGTTGATTGCCAGCACCAATTGTTCAATCCCGCCCAGGGTGTCGCCATTCTTAAGTCTTTGGTCCCCGAGACCAGCGTAACTGCTGATCAGCAGTTCAATCGCGCGCGGTCTTGATTTCGAGTTCGGATAGGCTTCCAGGAACTCCTTCAGTTTGGCGATGCGATCTGCGAGTGGCAGCGTTAACGTCAACTCCACTTCCTCAGATTCATCCTCATCGTCAGCGGTAGAAGGCGTGTTGCTGGGTGCCGCAATCCTGGGCGGCAAAGGAGATGGCGGCACTTCTCGGTTAGTTGCCGTCTTGACCGGCGTCGCTACAGCCTCATTGCTGGAAGTTGGAGTCGGCGACGGGTCGGAAACCGGAACAGTCGCAGTGGAAGCTACTAATTGCGCTTGATCGATATCTTGTAAACTGAATCCCAGTTTCTTTGCCAGTGCAGCGATGAAATGCTCCACTCCATCAGTCAGACCCTGGCCAAAACGTCCTGAACTGATCGGTCCGCGTACGCGCTGGTTTAGTTCTCCCAGAATCCCTTCCGGAAGTTCGCGCTGCACGGATCTGCTCAGCTGTGTAAACACCGCCTGCTCATCCACCGACACCACAAGCAAGAGAGTCTTCCTGGAACTGCCTCGCGAGCCCACGCCCCAGTCGCCGGCAAGCTGTCGCGAGAATGCGAAGATGTCACGGTTGCCAGTCGTCTGCACTGTAGCGAGGTACAATTCGATTCCGCTTCTTGTCTTGAGGTTATCAAGAATGGTGTCCAGGCGTTGTCTGGTCGGGTCGTCAATAACGTGAGCAAAGTCGTTCACGTAACCTGTGCGAGCAGGCAACTGCGTCTTATCCTGCGCGCGAGAGTTCATGCCCAGGTAGCCGGCACAAAAGACAGCTCCGATAACGATCGATGAGAACAGCGCGCTCCCGAGACTGCGATGACTTGATAGTTTCATTTTTTGACTCTGATGATTTGTTGAGTTTAATGCGCAAAAGGAGAACTGTGCTGTTGGTTTCGAATCCTGGTCGGGTTCTAGTATGGGAGACGATTCGCGGGGCATGATACCATCCTCGCGCCGCGGTCGGCGAGCAGAAGCCGGTCAACAGCTAGGGGGGGCGCTCGGTATAGACAACTTTATGGAGACAAGTATGCTGGATGTCAGGTCGGACGACTTAGAATAAGCTAAACCGGAGGCTTATTCGAGGAGAAACGACGATGACCCAAGCAGCACCCATCTCCAGCATCATTCCGCGCGATTACGATATCTTCGGCGGCCTGGACGTAGACAAGAAGAGCATGGCAGTTACTTTCAGGGATCACGGAACAATGCGAAAATCGCTGAAGCTCCCTTATAGTGCGAGCCAGCTGCTGAACTACACGCCGCATTCTCGAGAGTGTGACGAACCTTGTTCGTGCCACGTATAGCAGTCAGTCTCTTAGGTTGAAGAGGTCTAGTTGTCAAAGAACGAAAACCAAAGCAAAAAACAAAACCATCAACAAGGAAAAACCAAAAACCAATCTTATGTAAGTTGAATCTTAACCCTTGACATCCACATAGCAGTGCGCCGGCACAGCTCCATATAAAGCCTTTGAGACCATCGACGAGGTGACGTGAGCGAACTTGACGAAGCATGGGCCCTCGCCCTGGCAGAGGCTGAATCGCGCGCTCGCCTTTCGGGTCGCCGGGACGTAGCCGCATACTTGGCTCTGCGAAATTCCAATGACTTGTTGCGCAGGACCGGCATTGAGTGGCTCATCGCAACCTTCGAGACTCTGGCCGCCCAAGCGAATCGGCAGGGCGCGAGTATTCAAATATCGAAAGAAGACAACCATCGCTTTCGCATCGGCAATTCAACCATGGTCGGAAAGCTTTTGACTCTGCGTTTCGGCGTCAGGGAGCTATCTATTGAAGCGGGCTGGCCGCGGACACCAAGGGACGGCGTCGTTCGCGGCGGTCTCGCCTCTGCCCACATCAGACATCTCGGAATAACGTCGGCGAGCGAAGCCCTGCGGCTGGTCCAGTCGCGGCAGGGCGCGCCGTCGTGGGTGGTAGGGGAGAAGGGAGAAAGACAAGCCGAGATTCATGAAACGAACCTGCGAAAACACATCGCCACTCTGCTCGCTTCTGTTTAACCAGGCTCCTCTCAACTACAACCATTTACGCAAGCCATTGCACGTTTTCGAACCACTAATCTCTTCGGAAGATCTCACCAAACGCCAAATACTCGCCCAAAAAGCGAGGTTTCCTCAAATCGCGACGCTCCCTCGCCGCCCGCGAGCACTTGGGCATAGTGCTTGCTAATGACCTCTGCGGCGTAACGCTAGCTTGTAAAAAGTCACCCTGAAGCGAGCGTTGAAACCGAACTGCCAAACTCGTTAGCAGCGAGAGTGGTCAGCTCGAGACGAGAACTTGATGAGGAGACTAAGAATTATGACTAACCGACGCACTCTGAGTTTTTCAATTTTTGCGGCCGCTTTGTTAGCGTTATGTTTGCCCGCAGTGGCAGCCGCACAACGGGATCGGTATCCTGATTACGGGCGGGACCGGGATCGAGATGACGGACGATACGGTCGTTATGACGATCGTTATTTGCGCGATTCGATTCAGAGATTGGATCGCTTGAGCAAGGACTTTGAGAGAGCTGTGGACCGCGAATTGGATCGTAGTCATGAAGACGGAAGTCGTCATGAAGATCGTGTGAATAACGAGGTGCACCATTTTCGGCGGGCTGTAGGCGATCTTAAGTCGCGCTTTGGCAATGGACGCGATCTCAACCGCAGCAGAAACGAAGCCCAGCGGGTTCTGCAAACTGCCAGAGAAGCAGAAAGGGCTTCCCGTCATCACTTCCGGAACGGCCGGTTAGCCAATCAGTGGTCACAGATTCGCCAGGAGCTGAATGTGATTGCGCAGGCCTACGGATCTTACGGCTACAACGACGACTACTATCGCAACGATCGCAACCGCCCCAGCAACAATAATGACTGGTGGCGCAGGCTGCCGGTCCCTTACTAAGCGGGCTTAGTAACTTCTGATTACGACAAGCCTCGTCCGTTCTGAAGAGAACGGGCGAGACTTTTTTTGTGTCTTGGTTGGATATCGCCGCGCGAAAACCCAAATGGGACTTACGGTAATTTGCAGGTTAGGAAGGGTGGCTTGCCCGTGGCTTGCCCGTGGCTTGCCCGTGGATGCCCCCGCTCAAGCGCCAACGGCGCGACCGGTTGGGTAATATCTCCAACGCGCATATCACGGAAAGGAAAAGAGTTCTAACTGTAGACATTCATGCTTGAGCGGCAGGGCCGTAAGTTGAAAACTGAAGTGACCGGTCGCGCCGTTGGCGCTCCAGCGGGGGTAAACCGCCCTTCCTAACCTGCAAGTTAACGGGGCTTGTGCTTTCGTATATCTTGAGCTTGATGCCAAAATAGCCACATGGCCGGAACGCTTTACGTGGTCGCTACCCCCATCGGCAATCTTGAAGACTTGACGTATCGCGCCGTGCGAGTGCTGAGTGAAGTCGATCTCGTCGCGTGCGAAGATACCCGCCACTCACAAAAACTTCTAAACCACTACGGCATAAGAACAAAGACCGTCAGCTATCACGAACACAATGAGCGCGATCGAGCAGGAGAGCTGCTGACATCAATTAAATCGGGCCTTGATGTGGCGATCGTTTCTGATGCAGGGACGCCCGGAATTAGTGATCCAGGTTTCCGGGTGGTCCGAAAGGCTCTCGAAGCGGGCCTGCGAGTCGTGCCCATACCTGGACCTACAGCTTTGGTACCAGCATTGGTGGCTTCCGGCCTGTCCAGTGACGAATTCTTTTTCGCAGGTTTTCTTCCGGCGCGTTCCGGCGCACGCCGGGCCCGGCTCGCGGACCTCGCTGCGATTCCATCGACCCTCGTCTTTTACGAAGCGCCTCATCGCATCATCGCGTCGTTGGAAGATGCTCGTGAGATTCTGGGCGAACGCGAGGCCGTTGTCGCTCGGGAACTTACCAAGATGCACGAGGAGGTATTGCGTGGCCGTTTGAGCGAGCTCGCGGAAAAGTTTTCGCAAGCGGCACAGGAGCCGCGAGGCGAAATGGTTGTGGTGATTGATCGGAACGTTATTGCAAGCTCGGATGAGGATTCGAAATCCGGATACAGTGTGGCGTCGATAGTAGCGGGCTTTGAAGCCGAGGGTCTTGATGGGAGGTCCGCTTTAAAGAAATCCGCCAGGCAGCTTGGGATTTCGCGGGACGAAGCCTACCGCCGTTTGACCGCCGAGCGTTCGCGAGAAAAACCCTAACCCAGCGCCGCGAAGTCGTGAACGATTCATCAACAGATTACGC
>JAIVJP010000123.1 GCA_020199975.1 Acidobacteriota bacterium | reverse complement strand
CGCCTGTACAATGTCTGGTGAATTCCAACTCCAGATCGCAGTCATAGTTCACACCACAAAGAGGTGGGTATGCCAGATCACAAACACACAAACCGGTTGATTAAAGAAACCAGCCCTTATCTTTTGCAACACGCCCATAATCCTGTGGATTGGTATCCCTGGGGTGAAGAAGCTCTCGCCGCAGCGCGCGGTGAAAATAAGCCAATTCTATTGAGTATTGGATATTCAGCCTGTCACTGGTGCCACGTCATGGAGCACGAGTCGTTCGAAAACGAAGAGATTGCGCGCCTCATGAACGAGAACTTTGTCAGTATTAAAGTTGATCGCGAAGAGCGGCCGGATCTGGATCAGATCTACATGAACGCTGTTCAGATGATGACGCATCACGGCGGCTGGCCGATGACCGTCTTTCTCACCTCTGAAGGTGTTCCCTTTTATGGCGGAACCTATTTCCCTCCGGAAGATAGATACAACATGCCTGGATTCTCACGTGTGCTCATCAGCATGGCGGAGGCCTACCGGGAACGACCGGAGGATATCGAGCAAACCGGCGCCTCGATCCTTGCCGAACTGAATCGCTTGAGTCTGGCACGTGAATCAAAGGAACCGCTAACGCAAGAACTTCTGGACCACGCTTTTAGAGGGATCGTTAAGAGCTACGACCCGGTTCACGGCGGCTTCGGCGGCGCTCCAAAATTTCCGCCGGCCATGACTTTAGAGTTTCTGCTGCGCGTCTATAACCGCAGCGGAAAAGAAGAAGCTTTAGAGATCGTCGCTCACACGTGCCGCAAGATGGCCGACGGCGGAATCTTCGATCACCTTGGCGGCGGTTTTCACCGCTACTCAACGGACGCGAGGTGGCTAGTACCGCATTTCGAGAAGATGCTTTACGACAATGCGCTCCTTTCCCGAGTCTATCTGCACTACTACCAGCTAACCCATGACGAGTCGGCGCGCAGGATCGCCGAAGGTATCCTTGATTACGTAGTGCGGGAGATGACGGATGCCAACGGCGGCTTCTACTCAACACAAGACGCCGATTCCGAAGGCGAGGAGGGGAAGTTTTTTGTATGGAGGCCCGACGAAATAGCGTCCGTCCTGGACCAGAAGGACACACCACTCTTCTCAGCCTATTACGAAGTCTCCGAGGCGGGGAACTTCGAAGGTAAGAACATTTTAAATGTCACTCGGCCCCTCGAAGACGTAGCAGCTAAATCGAAAGTTACCCCTGAGCAGCTTCAGCAATCATTAGAGCGCTCGCGGCGCAAACTCTTTGAGCTACGTGAAAACCGCGTGAAACCCGATCGTGATGAAAAGATTCTGACTGCCTGGAACGGAATGATGCTGGCGAGCTTTGCCGAAGCGGCAGCGATTCTCGACCGCGAAGATTATTTAGAGATTGCCAGACGCAATGCCCGGTTCGTCCTCGACAATTTGCGTCGTGATGACCTGCTCCTAAGAACTTACAAAGACGCCACTGCGAAACTGAATGCCTATCTCGAAGACTACGCATTTCTTAGCGACGGACTCCTCAGTCTGTACGAGGCTACCGGAGAACTGGAATGGTTCGAGGCGACTCTTTCGATAACTAACAGGATGATCGACGAATTCTGGGATGATCAAGACGGGGCATTCTTTTACACCGGCAGAAGTCACGAGAGTCTGATCATTCGCTCAAAGGATTATTTTGATAACGCCACCCCTTCAGGGAATTCCGTCGCAACCGAAGTGATGCTGCGCCTCGCCGCCTTAACAGATAACAACGACTACCGAAGAAGGGCGGTGACCATCTTACGCCTTATCGCCGATTCCTTGCGGCGATATCCATCTGGTTTTGGACGGGCCCTTTGCGCTCTCGACTTTTACCTGGGAACGCCCAAAGAGGTAGCCATCATGGGCGACCATGATTTACCCCAGACTCGCCTTTTGCGAAATGCGGTCTGGCAGCCGTACGCCCCTAACAAAGTGGTAGCCCAGGCGGCTCCTGGGGATAGTCGAAGCTCCGAGCTGATTCCTCTCTTACGTGATCGCGGGTTGGTCAATAACAGTCCGACGGCCTATGTTTGCGAGCATTTCACTTGCAGTGAGCCAGTGAGGGACCCGGAAAAGCTCGTCTCTCAATTGACTCAGCAGTGGCCAGCTTCAGGTGTGATGACGGGTTGACCGTCTCCCGCCCCCTTGTGACCCACCTAAGCCCTTTCGGCTCTTCACCATAGTCTGTGGCCCTTTTGCACGTGCTCACAAATGTCGCGTATAATCAACCACTTAGTCGCAACATTCAGAGTATCTCGTCGGGCTTGGTTGACATGGCCCTTAAGCGATAAGAATCGGATCGTTGCCCAGAGCAGCTAGCAAATGAGCAAACAGACCGCAGCGTCAGAAATGAATACAGGATCTGGCGAGAAGAGCAGAACCGGCGTGATCGATCAGGACCCACCCAAAGCGGTCGCTCAACAACTCAAAACCGTCAAGCAAGAGCAGAAGCACCGCGTCGACGATATTGACCAGAAGACGCTAATCGAGCTTTATCGCCAGATGCTTTTGGTTAGGCGCTTCGAAGAAAAAGCGGCCGAGGCCTACAGCATGGGTAAGATTGGTGGCTTCTGCCATCTCTACATCGGTCAGGAAGCTGTGGCCATCGGCGCCATTTCCGCAATCCGCACTGATGATTACGTCTTAACCAGTTATCGCGAGCACGGCCATGCGATTGCCAAGGGGATTTCTCCTAATGCGGTGATGGCCGAGTTGTTTGGCAAGGCCGCCGGCTGCTCCCGTGGCAAGGGCGGTTCGATGCACATGTTCGATGGCAACGTAAACTTCCTTGGGGGGCATGCCATAGTCGGCGGCCAGATCCCGCTTGCTACTGGTGTGGCCTTCGCTTCGAAATACAGAGGCACGGACCAGGTGACGCTTTGTTTTTTCGGAGAGGCCGCGGTCAACCAGGGCGCTTTTCACGAGTCGCTAAACATGGCTCAGCTCTGGAAGCTTCCCTGCATTTACATCTGCGAAAACAATCAATACGGCATGGGCACGTCGCTGGATCGCGCCATGTCGTTTCAGAATATCGCCGAGAAGGCGCGTGCCTACGAGATCGCTTCAGAGTTCGTCGATGGCATGGATGTGCTGGCCGTGAGAGAAGCTACCGCACGAGCTGTTGAACGAGCTCGCAAGGATTTTCTGCCCACGCTACTCGAGGTGCGCACTTACCGTTTCATGGGCCACTCGATGTCTGATCCCGGGAGCTACCGCACGCGTGCCGAGA
>JAIVJP010000407.1 GCA_020199975.1 Acidobacteriota bacterium | reverse complement strand
CAAAGCCGCGAGGGACTCCAGGGCGATACCATCTTTATCAAATCCCGCAGCGAGGCCAACCGGATTGGAAAAGGCCAAACCAAAACGCTGGAGCTCACCAAACGGGCTTCGCTTGCGTCGCGGTTCCAGTAAACGCCTGGCAAGACCGGGCGCAAAAGAAAGTGAATGCAACGCCAATTCGTGGGCGGTCTCCGCGGGCAGGCGAAATAGTAGCGGACGCAACAGTGAGCGATAGAGCATTCAGGCTGTTTATCGCGGTTCGTTCTTCAACCTGCGAGACTAGCAGAGCGGTAGGAACGTGACAAGTGTGGGACAATCGCATCAACTACGACGGTTTTCGTGTTGTTGCGATTGCGCGGACTCAGTAGTCTTTAACCATTTTGCCTTTTGTACCCGAGCGGAGCGAAGATGCGTCGCGCGCCGAAATTTTCATGATGCAGCCTAAAGCAGAAAAGGGCGCCCGAGAACTATCGGTAATTCAAAAGGCACGCGATCTGATTCTGTGGTACGTGCCTATTTTGAATCGCTTGCCGCGTGACCACAGGTTTATGTTGGGGGACCGCTTGGTCTCAGATCTGTACAAGTTTCACGAAGGATTGGTTTTGATATAAATGTCGATCAAGCAGCAAAAGCGGCGCTCGGAGTGATATCATGTCGGTGGAGATCACAATGAAATGAACAATGAAGAAATTCAAAAGAAGATGGATTTCATTATTGAGCAGCAAGCACAATTCGCTGCCGACATTCAGCGGTCGAAGGAAATCCAAGAGGCGGAAGCTAAGCTGTGGCGAGAAAAATACAATGGCCGAACGCTACATCAACGAACATCGCAACGGACAGACACGGAGCGGTAATGAGGAATCCGAGCCGCCGAAGTAAAGTGGCAATGGAGCGTCACGGCAACCTAAAGGTTGAACTCAACTCCGAACTTCTTGTAACGCATCACTCTTCTTGTTAGTATCCGGTCACATGGATTTTGTCGAGAAAGCGCGGATTATGGACGGCCCGCGCATCAATCGTGCGCTTGCCCGTTTGGCGTCGGAAATTGTCGAAGAGAACCATGGCGCCGGTGATTTATATCTGGTAGGCATCCGCCGTCGGGGTGTTCCTCTTGCCGAACGCATGGCGGACAAAATCGCAGACCTTGAAGGTGCTCGTCCTCCGGTCGGCGTTCTTGACATCACACTCTATCGGGACGATCTTTCAACGGTAGGAGCCAAACCCATTGTAAATCGCACGGAACTTCCCGGAGACATCGACAGCCGCAACATCGTGCTGATCGACGACGTGCTATACACGGGGCGCACCATTCGCGCTGCCCTTGATCAGCTGATCGATTATGGCCGGCCGCGACGAGTTCAGTTGGCCGTGTTAGTCGATCGCGGCAAAGAGCATCGCGAGCTACCCATTCAGGCGGATTACATTGGCAAGCTTGTGCCTACGAAAAAGAGCGAGATTATTAAAGTCATGCTGCAGGACTTTGACGAGGAAGAAGGCGTAGCAATAGTCGAGCGACCGTCAGCAGAAACGGGATGAGAAAAAGCGGCCAGCGATGGCCGCTTTTTTGTAGATGGTCAGTAGTCAGCAGTCAGTTGTAACTAGCCTGAACGCAACCTCCATTTTATGGAGCTACCAACTGACTGACAACTGACCACTGACTAACTACTGACAACTGACTACTGACCACGACTGTGACTTTCAACCGCAAACATCTGCTGGGAATTCGCGACCTGTCGGCAGAAGAAATCACCCATCTGCTCGATACGGCTGAGACTTTTCGCGATGTCTCGCGCCGCGAAATAAAGAAAGTGCCCGCGCTGCGCGGGCGGACGGTAATTAATCTCTTCTTTGAAGCCTCCACACGCACGCGAACTTCTTTTGAGATTGCGGCGAAGCGACTTTCCGCTGACGCCGTGAATATTAGTGTGTCGACTTCGAGCGTTTCGAAAGGAGAAACGCTTCTCGATACGGCACGCAACCTCGAAGCCATGGCCCCGGATTGTATTGTGGTTCGGCATTCAATGGCTGGGGCGCCACATCATCTGGCGCGAATGTGCAACGCGCCGATCGTTAACGCCGGCGACGGATCTCATGAACATCCAACCCAGGCGTTGCTGGATGGCCTGACGATTCGCGAATACAAGGGGCGCATCGATGGGTTGAACATTGCCATGATTGGCGACATCCTTCATTCACGAGTGGCGCGATCCAACGTCCATCTACTTACCAGGCTCGGGGCAACCGTCAGAGTTGCCGGGCCGGGCACGCTCGTACCAGCGGAGTTTGCCGAACTTGTCGAGCACGGTTTGCGCGTTGAGCAGCGCATAGAGGATGCGATTGAAGGCGCAGACGTAGTGATGATTCTCCGGATTCAACGTGAGCGCCAGGATGCAGCGTTTTTCCCCTCCATGCGTGAATACGCAGTTCATTATGGTCTTCATCCGCATCATCTTGAACGCGCCTCACGGGACGTAATCGTGATGCACCCGGGTCCCATTAATCGGGGCATTGAGATTTCGTCGGAGATAGCCGATGGCACTCGTTCTTTGATTCTGGACCAGGTCACAAACGGAATTGCAGTGCGCATGGCAGTACTGTATCTGCTGGCGCGCGGAAACCACTCCGCACATAAAGAAGCGAGTGTGAAGCCGGCAGGGCCCGCAGGGCCAGTAGGGAATGCGAAGAGAGTTCGCAAGGGGACCCGCGCATGAAGCTCCTCGTTGCAAATGGCTATGTAATCGATCCATCGCAGGGCTTGAATGCCGGCATGGATCTGCTGATCGAAGATGGACGCGTTGCCGGTGTGCTCGATCGCGGCGAGCCGGGGCCAAAGGACGCTGAAGTATTCGACGCGACTGGGCTCATGGTCGCGCCGGGTTTTATCGATCTGCACGTTCACCTGCGCGAGCCGGGGCAGGAATACAAAGAGACCATAGCGACAGGGGCTGCGGCGGCGGTCGCCGGCGGCTGGACCAGCATTTGCGCGATGCCAAATACTGATCCCGTCAATGACAGTCCCGCCGTCACTCGGTTCATCCTGGAACAGGGAGAGCGTGTCGGGCTTGCAAGGGTGTTTCCGGTAGGCGCTCTTACCAAGGGAAGTGGCGGCAAGGAGCTATCGGAAATGGGCGAGCTGAAGAATGCCGGCATCGTTGCTGTCTCGGATGATGGCCGATCGGTTCCCACCGCGGGAATGATGCGAAGGGCGATGGAGTATGCGCGCGGGTTTGACCTGACGGTAGTGGACCATTGCCAGGACCACTCGCTGAGCGCTGGAGGCGTCATGCACGAGGGACGCTGGTCCCTGATCCTAGGTCTGCGTGGAATTCCCGCCGCCGCTGAGGAAGTCGATGCTAATCGCGATTGCTCTTTAGCAAGGCTTACTAGTGCTAGAGTGCATCTGGCCCACGTTTCGACCCGGGGTGCTCTGGAAGCAATCCGCCGTGCGAAGGAGCTAGGGCTGCGGGCGACCTGCGAGGTCGCACCTCATCATTGGGCGCTCACTGACGAAGCGGTAGCAGATTACGATACCAACATGAAGATGAATCCACCTTTGCGCAGTAGGGACCACGTGGGCGCTTTGCTGGAAGGGTTAAGAGACGGAACGATTGATGCGATTGCCACCGATCACGCGCCACATCATGCGGACGAGAAAGGCCTTGAGTTTGATCAGGCACCGTTTGGTATCACAGGGCTTGAAACTGCCGTTGGTCTTGCGTTTGACCTTGTGCATCAAGGCGTCATCAGTCTGGAACGGTTGGTAGAGTTGTGTGCTACCAACCCGGCCCTCATCTTCAGTCTGGAAGAGCGCGGAACCCTGCGCAAAAACTCGTGGGGCGATATTACGATTCTCGATCCTGAACACCAGTGGACGTTTGACGTTTCCAAATCAAAATCGAAAAGCCGGAACACGCCTTTTGATGGGCGAAGTTTCAGAGGCGCTGCGGTCGCGACGATTGTCGCCGGGCGCGTAGTATATCTCCATCCGGACTTCGCTCGCATCACCGCTTCAAAACACTCTCAGTTTGCGGCGGGACGCTAGCCTAAACATAAAAACGGTATGACAAGAGGAAAGGG
>JAIVJP010000406.1 GCA_020199975.1 Acidobacteriota bacterium | reverse complement strand
AGCGTTGCCCGCTTGAAGATGAACCGTTGTTGGTCGATATTGATCGCATCGCTTGGAGGAGAGAGGCGTAGCCTCGACAAGATAGGAGAAGCTGGTCGGAAAGGCAGAGTTTTTCCGCACATCAGGCGGCGAAGCCGGGAAAGGCCCGACCCATTCTTGAAATCATGCCCGATGAATTGAAGAATGCATTTGTCGAGTACGCTGAGCTTGTAATAAGAGTCTCAAGCCTGCCGCAAACGAGTTTCCGAGGATAAGGTCTTGGAGGGAATTAGCTTACTCCCAAGAACGCCGAAGGTTAGAAGAGTGCTCCCTCTTCGAAGTCGTGACGGATAGCGAGGGTGAAAGGTATGCCAACGATCGGTGTTTATCGATATCGCGATGAAGTACCTTGTGAAGGCATTCTTCGCCCCTGAAAAGGGATGAGCTATTATGGTTGATCGCTGCTCTGGAAGCTTTGGTTGGTGAGGCTAAGCAAGGCATCACGAAACAATTATCAATTCTGGTCGCGACAATTGTCGGGACGAATCACAAAGGAAGACAGTCAAAAAGATCTCCGGGAAACTGTATGATCTCAGGTCCAAGCGAGTACACGGAAAGTCGGACATACATATCGAGACCGACTTACAAGAGAGCCTGGAACGAGCTTGGTTGTATACACGTAAGACCATGCAATGGTTCATCGAAGTGTTCGACGCGTTGGACACCAGAATTGGTCAGTCTTCTCGAACCGACCCGACTCCTACACGCGAGGATGTCTTGGCGGTCCTGGATATGAACGAGGGACAACGCAGCCGCGTGCATCGCTTGATTTCTATTCTTCCAGACTCCTTTCCGACGTCCTAGTTCTATTCCTTTTTTTCCGTCAGGAGGCAATTGGTTCGTGAAAACTATAATCAAGAACGGCCACATCATCACCGCCACTGACAACTACAATGCCGATATTTTAATTGAGAACGAAGTGGTTTCCGTGATCGGCGCGAAGCTGGACATGGAAGCCGACAAGGTCATCGATGCCGCCGGCAAGTTGATTATCCCTGGCGGCATTGATCCGCATACGCACATGCAACTTCCCTTCGGCGGCACGCAGGCTTCCGACGACTTCCGCACTGGAACTATTGCTGCCGCTCACGGCGGCACGACCACCATTATTGATTTCGCCGTGCAGTACAAAGGCCAATCATTGATCGAGGGCATCGACAACTGGCATGCGAAAGCGGAAGGCAAGACCGCCATCGATTATGGCTTCCACCTGATCACAACCGAACTCGAAGACAATCAGATTGAAGAATTGCACACGGCCATGGACGAAGGTGTGACGAGCTTCAAGATGTTCATGGCTTACCCGGGGGTTTTCCTAGTTGACGACGCTACCATCTTTCGCGCCATGTCCGCGGCCTCTTCAGCAAGGCCGTACAGCGCCGAAGTATCACGCCTTGACCCGTCCCACAATCGCTGAGGCCGAAGGTGTGCATCGGGCTATCGCGATTGCCGAGATGGCCGAGTCCCCTGTTTATATCGTCCACCTCTCCTGCGCGGATGCGCTCAACCAGGTGCGTCAGGCTCGCGACCGCGGAATCCCTGCCTTTGCAGAAACTTGTCCGCAGTATCTTTTTCTCTCGCTCGACAACTATGACGAGCCCGGATTCGAAGGCGCGAAATACGTCATGACACCACCGTTGCGCGACAAGTCGAACCAGGCTGAACTGTGGAAGGGGCTGAAGATGGACGACCTGCAAGTGATCTCCACGGATCACTGTCCCTTCTGCATGAAGGAGCAGAAGGAGCTGGGACGCGATGATTTTTCCAAGATTCCCAACGGCGCTCCGGGCGTCGAAAACCGTGTGCCGTTGATCTACAACGGCGGGGTAGTCGAAAACCGCATCAGTCTCAATCGCTTCGTTGAACTCACGTCAACTGCCGCCGCGAAGATGTTCGGCCTATTTCCAAAGAAAGGGACCATAGCCATCGGCTCAGACGCCGACATTGTGATCTTCGATCCCGAGAAGGTGCAGACGCTTAGTGTGAAGACTAGTCACATGAACGTTGACTACAACACTTATGAGGGCAAGAAAATCAAAGGCGTCGTGGAGACAGTGCTCTCGCGTGGCAGAGTGGTGATTGAAAACGGCGAATACAAAGGCAAACCCGGCGATGGACAGTTTCTGAAACGCGGCACGTGCTTGACAATGTAGAGTTTCAGGCTGCGAAGATGAGCGAAAGAATTAGGGAAAGTGACGGGTTAGACGATTTTCGCCGTCAATGTAAGCGTAACCTGAAGCGCAGCGTTGAAGAGCGCATGCGCTACGGATTTTGTTACGTCTACAAGCCCGTTCTTGACGATGCCCCGTGGCGCTCGTTCAATTCAACCACAGATTATCGCAAATGGTGCCGGGACTTCTTGCCCGAGTATTTGGGATACGGTGAACCTGATGACCTGCAGAGGCGGATACTCGATGCCGCGTGACCGGTTCAATCCAGCCCAAGCCCAAGAGGTTGCCGTAGCTTTCGCAGCCCACCAGGTCGATTACATGTTCATCGGCAAGAGCGGTGCAATTCTGCTCGGCTACCCAGGGACAACCCAGGATGTTGACCTGTACCCTCGTAAGGATTTCGAGAATGGAATTCGGATAGTTGCTGGGCTTAGGGACCTTGGATTCCTCATCGACGACAGACTTGAGGAAGAAATCATTAGCGGAAAAGATTTCATTCAAATAAAATCCGGACCGTTTGACATTGACCTGGTGTTTGCTCCTGATGGGATCGAGAGCTATGAGAAAGCCAAGAGTCGTATGGACGTCTCAAGCGGCTTTCCAGTCTTAAGCATTCGGGACATCATAGCCAGCAAGCGCTCTGCCGGTCGGCCAAGAGATGCTGTCGAGTTGCCTCTACTTGAAGCGTTTCGGGAAGTCTACGAGAACCTCGGCAAATAGACGCTGTTTGATGAATAACTCGCATGCCTAGCGCACTTCTTTTAGCCAAAGCCCCGTTTTGGAGGTTGGCTCATCAAGAAATGAACAACTTTGAAACGATCCAGCACCCCGACGGACGGGTAGAACTGCGCAAAGAAGTGGCCCAGGAAATCAGCCGCAGCCCGCTCTACAACGAAGACCTGGCGCCAGTTTCTGTTAAGAAACGCAACTGGACCACGTACAACTATGCAGCGCTCTGGATCAGCATGGCTCACTGCATTCCGACTTACATGCTCTCGTCGGGATTAATCAGCGCAGGCATGAACTGGTGGCAAGCGTTAGTTACGATCCTGCTTGGCAATATCATTGTTCTGATTCCCATTCTGCTCAATTCACATCCGGGCACCAAGTACGGCATTCCCTTCCCCGTCTTCGCGCGCGCGAGCTACGGCACTTATGGTTCAAACTTGCCGGCCCTAATGAGGGCGATCGTCGCCTGCGGTTGGTTTGGCATTCAAGCGTGGATTGGCGGCGAGGCCCTAAACGTATTCTTCGGGGCCGTCATTCCCGGTTGGAAAGGCTTGCTGGGTGGTCCCATTGGCGGACACATGGTTACCGAGTGGTTTTCGTTTCTCCTGTTCTGGGCCCTCAACATCTACATCATCTATCGTGGTATGGATCTGCTCCGGAAAGTTGAAAACTGGGCGGCGCCGTTCGTTTTAATCATGACTGCACTGTTACTCGGTTGGGCAATATGGAAAGCCCAAGGACTAGGCTACTTATTAAACCAGCAGGGGAAATTCCATAGTTTGAAAGAGTTTTGGCCCATCTTTGTTCCATCGTTGACGGGAATGATTGGTTTCTGGGCCACGCTATCGCTCAACATGCCCGACTTCACACGGTTTGGTAAAAGCCAACGCGATCAGGTGATTGGCCAGGTGGTGGCACTACCCACGACGATGACGATCTTCGCCGCCATGGGCGTTATGATTACATCAGCAGCCGTGGTTATTTATCCGCACATGAAGATGGAAGAGCTCTGGGATCCGATGAAGTTGGTGGGCCAGTTCGGCAATGTGTGGGTGGTCGCGATTTCAATGTTCACAGTGGTGGTGGCAACCTTGGCGGTGAACATCGCCGCTAATGTTGTTTCTCCGGCAAATGATTTCGCCAATGCTTTTCCGAAGTTGATCTCATTCCGGACCGGCGGACTAATTACGGGCATTATCGGCATACTCATGCAACCCTGGCGTTTGCTTGCCGACCCTTCCGGTTATATTTTTGCCTGGCTGGTTGGTTATTCCGGGGGCTTGGGTTCGATAGCGGGCGTGTTAATTGTCGATTACTGGATTGTGCGAAGGAAGCGGCTTGCCCTTGGCGATCTCTACCGACCGCAGGGGGTTTACGCTTACAATGGCGGCTGGAACTGGCGAGCTGTCGCGGCAACCTTAATTGGTTGCGCACTGGCGTGGATCGGTCTCGTCGTCCCGGCGCTACGATTTCTTTATGACTTCGCTTGGTTCGTCGGGTTTGGCGCTGCGGGACTAACGCACTTGGTCTTAACGAAGCTATGGCCACCTGAGCTAGATGAGCCACCCAAGCCGGCTGCGGCGCTGGCTCGGAAAGCGGTCGCGCACAGTCAAATGCGGATTGATTCAGTGCTCAAATGCGGCACCGACAGATTTGGCAGTAGACGATATCAAGCGGCTCAATATTGAGAAGCATCTGGGCTTCATCGAGCAAGCTGCCGATCAGGGCGTGCAGATTCTCTGCATGCAGGAGGTGTTCACTACGCCTTACTTTTGTGCCGAGCAGCAGATCCGCTGGTACGAAGCGGTGGAGAAGATTCCCGATGGGCCAACCGTGGTCCTGATGCAGGAAGTGGCGCGGGCCCACGGCATGGTGATCATCGTGCCGATTTATGAGGAGGAGATAACCGGCATTTACTACAACACGGCCGCGGTTATTGATGCCGACGGAAGGTATCTGGGCAAGTATCGGAAGAACCACATTCCGCACGTCAACCCTGGCTTTTGGGAGAAGTTCTATTTCCGGCCGGGTAATCTCGGGTATCCCGCGTTTGATACTGCATTCGCGCGCATCGGTGTTTATATCTGCTACGACCGCCACTTCCCGGAAGGGGCCCGAGCTCTCGGTTTGAATGGGGCCGAAATAGTTTTCAACCCCTCCGCAACGGTGGCCGGTCTTTCAGAATACCTGTGGCGGCTGGAACAACCAGCTCATGCGGTTGCCAATGGCTATTTCATCGGCGCCATAAATCGCGTCGGTCATGAACAGCCCTGGAACATCGGCGAATTTTATGGGCAAAGTTATTTCTGCGACCCGCGCGGACAGTTTGTCGCCGAAGCGCCCCGCGACCAGGATGCGCTGGTGGTTGCAGATTTGAATCTTGACATGATCCGCGAGGTGCGCAACACCTGGCAGTTTTTCCGCGATCGCCGACCGGATACGTACGGTGCGTTGGTCGCGGACTAGGAACATTTCCGATTGCCGATTTCAGATTGCCGATTGCCAATTGGCACTACCGCTTGCGATTGGTGTGATTGGCAAGGTAAACCGCTATCGTAGGACAACGGCTAACGAAGAGCGCAAAGACAAATTGGCAATCGGCAATTGGAAATGAAGCATTAGCAATTGGCACTGCAGTCTAATCAGGAGTTGATCCGATGGACCTATCGATCACCGTCAACGGAATGAAGTTTCCTAACCCCTTCCTGCTGGGCTCAGGGCCGCCGGGAACCAACGCGCGTGTAATCGCGAAGTCGTACGACGCCGGTTGGGGCGGCGCTGTGGCCAAGACTGTCAGTCTCGAGTCTGCCAAAGTCGTCAATGTTGTGCCACGTTATGGAAAGCTGCGCTCGAAGGTTTCCGGAGAAGTAATCGGCTTTGAGAACATCGAGTTGATCTCTGACCGGCCGATCGATGTCTGGCTGGACGAGTTTCGTCAGCTAAAAAAACAGTATCCTCATCACATCCTCATCGCTTCCATCATGGAAGAATATGAGAAGAGCCGCTGGCAGGAAATGACGAAACTTGTTCAGGACACGGGGGTCGATGCTTTCGAGTTGAACTTCTCCTGCCCACACGGAATGACTGAGCGCAAAATGGGTTCGGAGATGGGCGAGCATCCGGATCTCACCCAGGAAGTCACCGGCTGGGTCACTGAGGTTTCCAAGATTCCAGTATGGGCCAAGATGACGCCGAACATAACGAATATCAAGGAGCCTTCCCACGCGGCGGTACGCGGCGGTGCCGTCGGCGTTTCGGCGATCAATACTATTCTGTCGGTCATTGGCGTCGATCTCAATACTTTAAGGCCCATGCCGACCGTCGAAGGTCACACGGTTCCCGGCGGTTACTCTTCGCAAGCTGTGCGTCCTATAGCACTGCGCATGGTTAGCCAGCTAGCAC
>JAIVJP010000405.1 GCA_020199975.1 Acidobacteriota bacterium | reverse complement strand
GGTATGACGCGGTTCTGGGGACGCAGGTTGGCCGTCGGAAATCCTAACGTATGGCCGCGCTCATTTCCTCGTTCAACGCGACCCTCCACACCGTAAGGGCGACCCAGCATTCGGCGCGCCAGATTTACCTTCCCTTGCGCCAGCAATTCCCGAACCTTGCTTGAACTCACGCGCTGGTCACGCAAACCAACTTCCGGCACTTCCCCGGCGACGAACCCCAGCTTCTTGCTAACCTGGCGCAGGAGCTCAATGTTGCCTTCGCGGTTGTGACCGAAGGCAAAGCCTCGTCCCAAATAAACTTCCCTGGCATGCAGACGGTTCATCACAACGTCTCGCAGAAAGTCTTCCGCCGGAGTTTTCGAGAACTCTTCAGTGAAACGTACGACGATAGTCTGTTCGATTCCGAGGACGCCAAAACCTTCTACTTTCTGATCCAAAGTTTGCAGCAGCGGAGGCGACGTCTGGGGATGCAGGACCGCGCGCGGATGCGGATCAAAAGTGATGACCGTGGGGACGGCGCCGAGGGCACGAGATCTCTCTACAACCGTGCGCATGATCAGTTGATGGCCCAGGTGCAGCCCATCAAAAACACCAAGGGTCAGTACGGTCGGGCGTTGGATGTCAGCGTTGTCGGTGCCGTGGAAGAGGCGCATAAGCGATTGCCAATTGCCGATTTCCAATTTGTCTGTTCCCCCACTCACCACCAAGTAAGCTACTGACGACCGAGTACGGACCACTGACAGGGTCGCGGACGCCGCTCTAACTCAAATCGGCAATTGGAAATTGGAAATTGGAAATCGGCAATCACTCATCACTAACAACAAGCCCGTCATACGCCCACTCAACTCCCTCCGGCAGGCGAGCGGAATCGCGCGCATGTTTTACGTCATGGGCGATGTGGGTAAAGTAAGCACGTTGCGGTTTTATTTTTTCAACATACTCAAGCGCCTTATCCAGCCACAGATGAGTCGGGTGTTCCTTAAACCGCAAGCAATCAAGGACCAGCACCTCGAGGTCCGACATTGCGTCTATCGTATGTTGCGGAATTAGGCTCAAGTCCGTTGCATAGGCAAAATCATTAAAGCGATAACCCATTACCGGAAGCCAGCCATGGATGACCTCGAGCGGGGTTATCTCCAGCTCGTCACCCAGGCAAAAGGGCGCTCCAGCCACAACTGTGTGCGGAATAATTTGCGGCAACCCACCGCCGAAGTGTGAAGGTTCAAAGATGTATTTGAAGATGCGCCGAATATCAGGCCAGGCCCGTTCGTTGGCATAGACGCCTAGTGCGCCGTAGCGAAAGTTCAATGGCCGAATGTCGTCCAGACCGAAAATGTGATCAGCGTGACAATGGGTTACCAGGACCGCATCGAGTCGTTTCAGCCTGTGCCGTAAAGCCTGTTGTCGAAAGTCGGACGAGGTATCAACCAGTACGGTCTGGCCAGCGTGTTCTATCAGAACTGAAACGCGAAGTCTTTTGTCCCGCGGATCATCCGAGGCACATGTCTCACAATCGCAGCCAATCGAAGGAACACCAGTGGACGTGCCGGTGCCAAGGAAAGTCAGTTTCATCTCGTAAATCGTAAATCGTGAATCGTAAATGGTAAAAATCCGAACTGACTAATTCACGATTTACGATTCACGATTTCCCTTAGGTGTCAGCCGCCAATGATATCGCGCCCGGTGTACGCCCGGGAGGCCTTTGGCGACACGGAGCTGGTGAGCGAGACATACTGCATGCGCAAATCTGCCAGCAGGCTTTCAAGGATCTTTTCTTCCTGAGGCGCCAAATTTCCGTTTGTTTTTTTCTGCAGCATTCCGAGGATGTCAATCCAGTGCTTGGCCAGTTCGAGATCAACTTCGCGCTTGTGCGTTACCGGATGCTCCATCATTCCCAGCGAAGACGCTGCGTTTGAGGCAATGGACATGATGAAGTTTGCGAAGCCTGCGGGATCGTCCGACTCCGGCAGCTCGTCTTCTTCAGGTTCAGCCGCTTCACGGGCTGCGGCAGTCCCAGGCTGCGCCTGCGGGGGTTGAGTGACAGAGGGTGCAGCTTCGGGAGCTGCATTAGAAGCGCTAGCAGATTCCGTCGCCGGGAGCGCTTTGAGCTCCGGATTCTCCTCCGGCGGAAGGTCTCGTGGGGTGCCGTCAGGATTAAACAGGCGGCGGTCGGTCACCTTGAAATTTGGCTGTTCATCGTTCATTGGCTTATTTCCCTGCGTTTCTTGAAAACCTCAAGTGGCGCTGCGCTTCCTTTTTGGTTGCGGTGTTTGGTTGGATGGTAACATCCGAATCACGCGACTCGCAAGAAAGCACTTCGCTTCGTTGGGTGACGATGCATTTTGGATGCCCTCCCCTCAAACTTTGCACTCGTTCCTGACTTGGGACTTCTGACTTTGAACTTTAGACTAGTTTCCATGCCTGCCACATTTAACGACCTGGTTACCCTGATGGCGCAGTTGCGCTCGCCTGCGGGTTGCCCCTGGGACCGCGAACAAACATACGCCACGCTCGCGCCGATGCTTCTGGAAGAAGCTTACGAAGCGTTTGAGGCAGTTGAGGCGGCGCGCGAGGACCACCCGGCGGATCTGCGTGATGAACTCGGCGACCTGCTTTTTCAGATAGTCTTCTACGGCCAGGTTGCCAGCGAACGTGGCGACTTCACCATCGACGACGTCACGGATGCAGTTCACGCAAAAATGGTTCGCAGGCATCCGCATGTCTTTGGCGGAGCGCACGCTGATACTAAGACTGAGGTGCTGCGCAATTGGGAGGCCATCAAAGCTGAGGAGAAGAGAGTAGCGAACAAGCCGGACGCAGCGAAGCAGACGTCTATCCTTGCCGGCGTATCTATGAAAGTCCCCGCTCTGATGGAAGCTCACCAACTATCAACCAAAGCCGCTCGCGTGGGATTTGATTGGGAAAAAGTTGAAGACATCTTCGCGAAAGTTCAAGAGGAGATCGGCGAGTTACTCGACGCAATCAAGGTCCACGCCGATTCCAAGTTGGAAACGGACCACACTCGGGTGCGGGAAGAAATTGGTGATTTGCTTTTTGCCGTAACAAATATTGCCCGTCACCTTCGTGTTGAGCCGGAAGCGGCTTTGAAATTGACCAATAGAAAGTTTCGTCAGCGCTTTAGTCATATCGAAGACCGCTTGCAGGTGCGCGATCGGAGCTTCGAATCGACAACACTGGGGGAACTCGAATCTCTCTGGCAAGAAGCGAAGAACAACAGGCAGTAGGCAGACGGCAGAAAGAAGAAAGGCCCGCTCGAGAGCGGGCCTCACTATATCAA
>JAIVJP010000284.1 GCA_020199975.1 Acidobacteriota bacterium | reverse complement strand
GTGAATTCTGGTCACAAATTTCCCACACCGTTGGGCGAGCGCTGTGCCCGCAGCACGCCTTTTCGTTCGTAATGACGAAGGGTGTCCGCGCTTACACCGGCGGCTTTTGCCAGTTCGCCAACCCGCGAAACCATTGCTGAGCAGTTTGTTATCCATCCAGTCCATTGTAGACCTTGGAACTAGTTCCAAGGTCAAGCGATTTCGGATCGATACTGGCAGTTGTTTTCAGCCAGTTTCAAGCTTCAATCAATGGAAGTTGTCTTTTTCAAGATT
Organism: Acidobacteriota bacterium; assembly: GCA_020199975.1. Lineage (GTDB taxonomy): Bacteria > Acidobacteriota > Blastocatellia > Pyrinomonadales > Pyrinomonadaceae > PSRF01. The sequence continues at coordinate 101,639 of JAIVJP010000284.1, read as the reverse complement.
GGGAAGTTTCCTGCAACATTCAGCTTCTGATCCGATTGCCTGTCAGGGTAAGGTACGTTTCCAAGAACTGATGCCGCTTCGGAATCTCCCAGGTTTGGGTGCGAATTCGCCTTCGAGGCTGGTAGGCTTGAGTACCATAGGTTGCCGAGTGACTCAGCGCTAATATGTGAAGATGAAAATCAGCCTCATTGTTAGCCCGCTCTTGATTGCCGTGCTGTGTCTCGCGCAGATTGCGCACGGCAGCCCGAAATACGGTGGCACTGTCGTCGTCGCGATCGCGAGCGACCCGGGAGGTCTTAACCCTGCGATCACAACTCAAGGAGGCGTGCACTTGATATGCGGTTCCATCTTCAGTGGACTGGTGGCCCACGACTTCAACTTAAATCCCGTCCCCGATTTGGCCGAGCGCTGGGAGGTTTCCCCCGACGGTAAGACCTACACTTTCCACCTCGCAGCCGAAGCGGTTTTTCATGACGGTGTGCCGGTCACCTCGCAAGACGTAAAGTTTACCTTTGAGCAGCTGTTGATGAAATATCACTCGCGGACTCGGACTTCGGTTGGTAACAATCTGGAGCAAGTATCGACGCCTGATGCGCAGACTGTGGTGTTCGAATTTAAGAGACCATACGCGGTTTTCCTTCAGTTGATTGATGCCAGTAATGCGCCCGTGATGCCGAAGCATTTGTACGACGGAACGGATCCGCTGACAAACCCGCATAACACAAATCCTGTCGGCAGCGGGCCATTCAAGCTTCAGGAGTGGTTGAAGGGCGATCATCTCATGCTCGTGAAGAACGAGCGCTATTTCAAGGCGGGCAAACCATATCTGGATCGCATCGTCTACAAAGTCATGCCTACCGGCGCGCTGGCGACGATCGCGTTCGAACGTGGAGAAGTCGATTATTTACTGGGCGCGTCTCCTCTCGACATTACGCGACTGAAAAACATGCCCGGCGTCGTTGTTAGCGATAAGGGTCGCGAAGGCTTTGCAACTGTCGAAACGCTTATCCCAAATATGACGCGTGCACCTCTGTCAGACTTGCGAGTGCGGCGCGCAATCGCACACGCGATCGATAAACAATTCCTAGTTGATAAGCTTCTGTTCGGCCAAGGTATCGCAGCGACAGGGCCGGTCTCACACATGCTCGCCTGGGCTTACAATCCTAACGTGGAGAAGTATGAACACAACGTAGCCCTCGCCAACCAACTGCCCGTCGATCTTCAACACATGGAGTTTGCCGCTGCTGTTGACGCGGTTTATATCAAAAAAGATTTCGATCTGGGGTTTGCGTCATTCGAGAACGGCCCTGACCCGGATATTGGAGTTAAACGCACGGTCGTCTCCTCAAACATTGGGCCGATTCCTTTTTCCAACGGCGCCGGGTATCGCAATCCGCGCGTGGATGAGTTATTCACTCTTGCTGCTTCTGAGTTGGACAAGCAAAAGCGTGCGGCATATTACTTCGAGGCGCAGGACATCCTGGTTAAGGACCTTCCTTATTTCTGGCTCTATGAGCCCAACTCAAGCGCCGCCTACCTCACAGGGTTGCATGGTATGTATGAGTGGAGTGCGAAATCAAATATTTATTTCGCGCAGGATGCCTGGTGGGCCGACGGAGGCCGCCCGGCTCAATCCGGGGCCAAGTTTACGCGTTGGAAAATCTATGTACTCCTGACGTTCATCGCGCTTTCGGCCGTCGTCGGTGCGATTCTCCTTAAGCGAAGGCGACTAAGAGTCTGAGCGTCACGCTGGCTTATCGGGACTTGCGATATTGGACCTGGGATCAAGCGCGCGGTTGAGGGCATCGCCGACGGTATTCAGTGCGAGGACGAGAAGTGAAACCGCGAGGGCCGGAAAGAAAATCACCCACCATGCATCGCGCATGAAGTGCTCTCCGTTATGCAGCATGTAACCCCAACTCAGGTAGTTGCTGTCTCCGAGGCCGATAAACTCCAACGCTGCTTCGACCAGGATCACGCCACCCACCATCAATACGACGTTCGTAATTATTATCGGAAGCGCGTTCGGTAAGATGGTGCGAAATAGGATCCGCGCTGGACTGGCTCCCATGGCGCGGGCGGCTTCGACGAAACTTCGTTCCTTAAGTGACATTACTTCTGCCCTGACGAGCCGTGCAGTAGTAGGCCAGTAGGTTACGCTCAACACGACGATCAGGGTCGAAAAGGTTGACCCGAAGAGCGCAGCTATAACGAGGGCCAGAAAAAACCTGGGAGGAATGAGAAAGAGTTCAGTGAGCCGCATTAGTAGATCGTCGACAAGTCCGCCCGCGTAGCCCGCCGTCAGTCCAATCAATACCCCGATGAGTCCGCTTAAGACCGCGACCGTGACGCCAATCGCAATGGAAACTCTGGCGCCATGCACCACGCCGCTAAAGATGTCTCGTCCGAGATCATCGGTGCCAAATGGATGGTCTGCGGATGGGGGGCGCAAACTATGGTCAGAAGTCCTCTGTGGGTCATGCGTCGCAATCTGCTCGGCGAAGACGGCCGCGAAGGTAAATAGCACCAGCAGAGCGATTGCGGCTGGCAGGATACGTCTGCTTTTCATTCTTCGCCAAATCATCATGATTTTTCGCGCGCGTTTCTCTATTGTCTTCTAACCAGTTTGCTGGTCCGCCCGTAACGGATGCGCGGGTCAAGCGCGGCGTACGTCATGTCCACAATGAAATTCACTAAAATGACGCAAACGGAAATCATAAGGAATAGTCCCATCAGGACTGGGTAATCGCGCATGGCCAGCGCATCAAGCATCAGCCTGCCTAGGCCAGGCCAGGCGAAGACAGTCTCGACGAGCACGGCACCGCTCAACAACATCCCAAAGTCGTGGCCGACAACTGTAATAATCGGCAGTAGCGCATTACGCAACGCGTGCCCATACAACACGCGGCCTTCCGACAAACCCTTAGCGCGCGCCGCAATAATAAAATTTTCACCCAGCACGTTCAGCATTGACGTCCGAGTCAGACGCATGATCTGTGCGACATAGACCACGGCAAGCGTCGTCACCGGCAACACGAGGTGACTCAGCAGATCGAGCCCGTAGCCGAGGCCCGTCAACTCTTGAGAAGCCGACGACATATTCTGTGCAGGAAAGAAACCGAGGCGGAGGGCAAACACGATAAGCAGCAAATGTCCTATGGAAAAGGACGGTACCGAGTATCCAACCAAGGCAAAAGCATTTATTGAGCGATCGATCAAGGAGTTCTCTCGACGCGCGGCTTCTACACCAAGCACCACCCCAGCGAAAGAGGAGACAAGAACCGCGCTTGTCGTCAGCAGGAGCGTGGCCGGAATGCGTGCGATGATGACTTGGGTAACTGATTGCTGGTAGCCAAGTGAGTATCCTAAGTCTCCGCGGACAACGGTCGATAGATAGATCCAGAGTTGCGTGGCCAACGATTGATTCAAACCAAACTTTGCGCGAATGAATTCATAATACTTTTCGTCGCCGCTCTGTCCGGCAAGTAAGTGAACTGGGTCACCCGGAGCGAGATGAATTAGAAGGAAGTTTACGACTATTAGAATGAGGATCAGGATAAACGATTGAATTGCACGCCTGAGGAGATATCTGCCGGAAAGGCGCGAGAGTTTGGATATCACAGTACGAGTTTTCCTCACGAAGCTTGATCTTGCTTCAACTACCGCAGTCGCGGATCGAGTGCATCCCGCAAGCCATCTCCCAGTAGGTTGAACCCGATTAGGGCGAGGCTGATGGCCAGTCCCGGATAGATCATTAGTTGCGGCGCGCTGCGGAGGAAGGGGCGTCCGTCGTTGAGCATCAAGCCCCATTCCGCTGTCGGCGGTTGTACGCCGAGACCGAGGAAGTTAAGACCTGAGATGGCCAAAAGCAAGCTGCCCATCTCCACCGTCTTGACAACCTTCTTTCCCGAAACTACAGTTAACCATAGCGATGTTTAAGTGGACCATATCACTGTTCCTGATTCTAACGCTCAGCGCGAGTGTGCTCGCTGGTATGCCACTGCATTCCAATGAAGAGAAGTGCGCTCACGGCATGAGCGGCATGGATTGTTGCAAGACTGCACAGGGTCACGGTGACGAGACGGACATAGCTTCCGCGCGACTGTGCTGCGCGGTAAACTGCCCACAATCAACAAGTGGCCCATCGGGCGTCCGGTTGCCGAGGGCCTCGACCTTGCTGGCGGCTGCTCACCCCGCACTTGTTCAGCCGCCAAGGCCAACACCGATTCCGTTCCTTGTGCCAAGCTGGGCGCACAGCCCGCCTCGAAGTTTAAATCCCGCATACATTCGTAATCTCGCACTCCTGATCTAGTTCCAACAAGGCCGTACTGTGTCTTCTTGCCAAAGCTGACCGTTCAGCGATGGAGGAATGTGTACGTCTGCTGTCAGCAGATCGCGGTGCACTTCCTCTTAATCGCAGGTGACGATCAGCCAATCTGAGCGCACTGCGGCAACTTGTCATCGCTGAGCGCCAAGGGGAAACGTTTCATTTTGGTGCTCGGATTCCCTAACTATGTGTTCCTTTTTTTGGAGGATTGTAAGAAATGAAGAAATTCGCGATCGCATTGACTCTGATGGGTCTGGTATTCATTGCGGCCTGTGGTTCAAAAACCACGGACACGGGAAAAGTCATTAAGAGCGCGCCGGCGGGAAACAATCTGACTGTGGCGTTTGCAACGAGTGATGGTGTGCTTAAGCACGGCAACACTGAGTTCACACTCACGTTCACAGATTCCTCGGGCAAGCCTTTAGATGTTGGCGCAATGGCTTTGACCTTTCACATGCCGCAGATGGGATCGATGGCAGCGATGAACAATGCGGCGACATTTAAGACTACTGACACACCAGGTGTTTACCGCGGTAAAGCCAACATCGAGATGGCGGGCGAGTGGCAAGCCCAAATTACTTACGACGGTCCAAACGGACGAGGACAGGCGTCATTTCCGGTAACCGCTCAATGACCGAATAACAATCGAGGGGACCAACCTCTCTTAACAAATGGAGTAAACATATGAAAAGACTTTTGATAAACCTCGGAGTCTTGGCAGCGCTTTCTCTAAGCATGGCTTCGGCCTTAGCGACTACAGGAGTCACTCAGAAAACAAAGACGAAGGCAGCCGCTGCAAAAACCGTAATTGGCTACATCAGCGATAGTTCCTGCGGTCTTCAGCACATGGCTGGCATGAATGAGAAGGACTGCACGCTGATGTGTGTAAAGAATGGCAAGTTTGTACTGGCTGACCGTGACCACAAGGTTGTTTACCAACTTGATCGAGCGGGCCAAGAAAAGGCTCGGGAGTTTGCGGGTCAGAAGGTCAAAATCACCGGCCGCATTACGGGCAAAACCATTCGAGTGACCACGATCAAAGCCGCAACCTAAAGACTAGAATCACTAGTCGGCAATGTCATGATTCATCGTCTCATCGAAATCTGCTTACGCAACCGGGGCCTTGTAGTAGTGCTCTATCTCGGCCTTGCCATATGGGGTTACTGGGCCCTGGTGCATACGCCGATTGACGCCATCCCTGATCTCTCGGACAACCAGGTAATCGTGTTTACCGATTGGCCCGGGCGTTCACCTCAGGAGGTTGAGGATCAGGTGACTTATCCGCTGGTTACAAACCTTCAGGGGTTGGCTGGCGTGCGGGTCGTGCGGGCCAGTTCGGCTTTCAGCTTCTCGATGATCAACGTCATCTTCGAGGACAACGTTGACCTTTACTGGGCTCGCACACGCGTGCTGGAGCGATTGAATCTGGTTACGAAGCAACTACCCGAAGGTGTGGTCCCAACTCTTGGTCCAGATGCGACGGGAGTGGGTCAGGTCTTCTGGTACACGATAGAGAGCGATCAGATGAATCTACGCGACCTGCGTACATTGCAGGATTGGTTTGTTCGTTATCAACTCAATTCTGTCCCCGGTGTGGCCGAGGTTGCGTCGGTCGGAGGATACGTTCAGCAGTATCAGGTGGATGTGGATCCAAACAAGCTACGGGCGTACGCGATTCCTTTATCAACAGTAGTCGAAGCCGTTCAGCGCTCAAACAACAACGTCGGCGGCAATGTGGTAGAACAATCTGGCGAGTGGGCGGTCGTGCGGGGCGTGGGTCTTATAGAGTCGGTAGCGGATGTAGAGAACGTCGTAATAGGCGCTCCGAACGGTGTGCCGATTTACGTGCGAAACGTGGCTGAGGTGAAACTCGGAAATGCGTTTCGCACGGGCGCTCTCGACAAAAACGGTAAGGAGGCGGTGGGTGGTGTCGTAATTGCCCGTTACGGGGTCAACACGCTCGAAGTGATCGGGGCCGTAAAGCAGAAGATTGTCGATCTGCAGTCCGGCTTGCCGCAGGGTGCGCGACTGGTTCCCTTTTATGACCGGACGCAGCTCATCAATCGGGCCACAGGCACTTTAAAGCGAGCGTTAATTGAAGAGTTGTTGCTCGTTACGCTGGCCCACATCATTTTCTTATTTCACTTTCGCTCCATCCTCATCGTCACGATTCCTTTACCACTTGCGGTGCTGATCTCGTTCCTGTTCATGAAATACATGGGCATCAGCTCAAACCTGATGTCGCTGGCAGGAATTGCAATCGCCATCGGCGTGCTGGTGGATGCGGGAATCGTCGTTACAGAAAATGCCTTTCGTTTTCTTGAGAAGAATAAGGTCGACCCAAAAGACAGGGCTCGTGTCTGGCAGACAGTCCTGGAGTCTACGAAGCTCGTTGGCAGGCCCGTCTTCTTCTCGATGGCAATAATTATTCTCGCCTTCATTCCGGTGTTTGCTTTGACTGGTCAGGAAGGAAAGCTGTTTCATCCGCTGGCTTTCACCAAGACGTTCGCCATGGCTGCCGCGACCATAATCGCCGTGACCCTGGTTCCGGTGCTCTGCACGTTTCTTCTCGGCGGGAAGTTTCACTCCGAACAATCCAACCCGGTGATGCGGTTTTTGCAGGCTGTCTACAGACCAGCTCTTCGATTTGCGTTGAACCATCGCGCTGTGACGATCTCCGTCGCCGCCCTTCTTTTCGCTGGTGCTCTGCTACTCGCCACAGGCATTGGCAAAGAGTTTATGCCGCCGCTGAACGAAGGCGATTTGATGTACATGCCTGTTACTGACCCCGCGATATCAATTGACGAAGCGCTCAAGATAACCAGCAAACAAAATGCGATCTTGAAGAGTTTTCCTGAAGTTGAGTGGGCAGTCGGCAAATCTGGCAGGGCTGAGACCTCGACTGACCCGGCCCCCGTAAATATGAATGAAACCATCGTCCATCTGAAGCCGCCCGAGCAGTGGAGGCCAGGTATGACGCGAGAGAAGTTGATAGCCGAGATGGACGAGAAATTGCGGATGCCAGGTGTAACGAACATCTGGACCCAGCCGATCATCAATCGCATCGACATGCTGACCACCGGAATTCGTTCGCAGGTGGGAATCAAAATCTTCGGTAATGATCTTAAAGCTCTCGAAGATGCGTCGCGCCGAATTGCGGAAGTTGTGAAGACTGTGCCGGGCGCGGTTGACGTCTATCCGGAGCAAATCAGCGGCGCTCCCTATATCGACATAAAGATCAACCGGACAGCGGCGGCGCGATACGGAATAGATGTCGGCATGATTCAGGATGCGATCGAAAAAGGAATTGGTGAGACGAACCTAACCGTTACCATCGAAGGGCGGAGACGTTTTCCGGTTCGGGTACGTTATGCGCCGCAATTTCGTGGTAGTGCTCAATCCATTGGTGAGATTCCGATCTCGTCCTCAACCGGAGCACCGATTCCACTCGCTCAGTTAGCAGACATACGTACAGTCGAAGGTCCGACGATGATCTCCAGCGAGAACGGACTTTTACGCGGCACAGTACTTTTGAACGTGCGTGGCCGCGATGTAGGCAGCTTTGTAGACCAGGCCAAGGACGTGATCGCCGGGCAGGTCCAACTTCCGACTGGATACTACGCGTCGTGGAGCGGGCAGTACGAGAACCAGCAACGCGCGCGGCAAACTTTGATGATTGTCATTCCGATAGTGCTGGTTGTTATTTTCGGACTGCTCTACATCACTTATCACTCCGTTCTGGAAGCAGCTCACGTTCTGATGGCCGTTCCTTTCGCGCTTACCGGCGGCGTGTATCTGCTTTGGCTGCTCGGTTACAACTTCTCGGTTGCGGTGTGGGTTGGGTTCATCGCCTTATTGGGCACCGCGGTGCAGACAGGCGTAGTGATGGTCATCTATCTAAATGAAGCGGTAGAGCGAAAGAAAGAGGAAGTAGGAACACTAACGCGCCAAACGCTGAAAGAAGCGGTGACAGAGGGTGCGTTGTTGCGCCTTCGTCCCAAGGTGATGACGGTCTCAACCGTTGTCGCGGGTCTCTTGCCCATCATGTGGAGCACCAGCGCAGGGTCGGAAGTAATGAAGCCGCTTGCGACGCCGGTATTGGGTGGCATGGTTTCAAGTCTCTTGCATGTGCTGATTGTGACACCGGCTATCTATTATTCTCTGCACGCGCGCGAACTAAAGACAGAAGAGAAAGAGCGGGCGCTGAAAGGAACTCGGGAGGAGGCCATCGACGGGAGTGCCGGGGAAACTCCAACTGAAGGACAGGTATGATTGGCCTCTAGCAAGACAATGAAGTGAGGTTTCTGATGATTAAGAAATTACTGATTATCTTTTCGGTGTTGATGCTTCAGGGCCTGCCCGGCCCTGAGACAGCGTGGGCGCAGGGAACATCTGCGATCCTTGCGAACCAGAAACCGGAATCTTCCTTATCACGCTACTACGATCCGAAGACTGGACTGTCGGCTGATGAAGCCGTTGCTTACGCCCTGGCACATAGCGGCGAATTGGCGGCGGTTCGTCATGAGATCGAAGCGGCACGTGGACTGGTCCAGCAGGCGTCACTTCGCGCGAATCCGCAACTTGAGATCGAACGCAAGGAACAGATCAACGGCTCGGACAACGACACAATGATGGGTGCGATGTTGCCCTTGGAGTTGGGTGGTCGGCGATCAGCCCGCGTTCGAGTAGCAGACCGTGAATTAGAGATGAAGGAGCGTTTTTTCGAAGATCGTGAACGCCTTCTCGCGGCTGAAGTCCGTGCCAAGTTCGGTGATGCGTTGGGCGAGTTACTGAAATTAGGGTTCACTGAAGACCTGCTTTTGACAACAGGCGAAGGGTATCGGTTAGTAGCAGCTCGTGTGACTGAGGGCCGGACGGCTCCCTTGGAACAGAACATGGTGCTGGTCGAGGTCAATCGGATTCGTTCAATGAAAGAAACCAACCAGGGAAAGGTCGAAGTGGCGATGCTTGAACTGCGCAATCTGATAGGCATGCGTCCTGAAGCACCTTTACAATTGCGTGGAGACCTCGATCATTCGACCGACCCCTTGCCTTCCGTTGGCGTTTCGACAGAATTAGCTCTGCGTGAAAGGCCGGATTTGCGTGCCGCCCGGGCGTTGGAAACCTCAACCGAAGCACGCATAGCGCAAGCGCGCAGTGAAGGCCGAATTGACGCGGGCCTGACAGCGAAGTATGAGTTGATGAATTTTGGCTTTCCGCAGCGAGGTTTCAATTCCAGGGGACAGTTGGTTCCAATTCAGGGCAGATTTCATTCTCTCGCTGTCGGCGTCACCCTGGATCTGCCGGTTCGGAATCGTAATCAGGGCGCTATCGCGGCCGCTGTCGCTCAGAGTGCTGCCGCAACACAGCGGCGCGAGTTTGCCGAGCTAACGGTACGACGCGAGGTGGCCTCCGCTTTTGCGCGCTACCAAAGCGCGGCACGGGCTGCTGAGATTTACAGAGTGGGTGTTCAGGGACAAGCGAACGCCAATCTCGATGTAGTGCGACAAACCTACGAGCTGGGGTCGAAGACTTTGCTCGATGTTATCGCAGAACAGAGACGTTTCATTGAAGTTCAGACCGGCTACATTGAGGCATTGGTCAACACTTATCAGGCGCGCGTTGAAATTGAACGCGCGACCGCTTCTCCCAACTTGATTAAGAGATGAGCAATACCACTGAAGAAAAACCCGAGAAACATGATGCGGCAGCGCCTGACTCAAGTGTAACTTTGAAGTCCGGCTCCGAAAAGGTCATTACCCGTTCAACCAGTCGGAAGACAAACCGAACGGCGATCGTGGCAATCGTCGCAGTTGTAGCTATGACCGCGGGTGTAATTCTGGCCTGGCTATTCTGGCGATCCGGGTCAGGTAGCGCAGGACGACCAGTGCCCACGCCGCGCAACATCGGCGCTGAACAGCCAGGTTCAACTGCATCTTCAACTGAAGAAGCGATTATAGCTATCGATCCTGAAGCGGCGACGCGCGCCGGTATTAAGACTGAACCGGTTGGCGAGGCGTTGCTTGCTGGAAGCGGCATGCCGGGGCAGGCTTCAACTGGTGTGGTCCAAGCCAATGCTTATCGGACCACTCCCTTAGTTTCGGTGGTAGGGGGCATCTTGCGTCGCGTGAATGCTGAACTGGGCCAGAGCGTCAGCCGCGGGCAGACTATGGCTGTGGTGTTCAGCGAAGCACTCGCGATGGCCCAGTCTCGTTACCTTAATGCGACGGCAGAACTGGATGAGTATCACAAACACCATGTACGTACCGTACGGTTGCTGGAAATTGGCGCAGCCAGCCGCGAGGAACTGGAACAAGCAACAACCAAACTAAAGACTGCGGAGTCTGAAGTTGCATCCCAGCGTCAGCGGCTTATGTTGCTTGGTCTTAGCGCAAGAAGGATCGCCCAACTGAACTCACCCTCTCAAGTGAGCTCGGAAGTGAGTCTGCCTGCACCCGTCTCTGGTACCGTCATAAGCCGAGCAGCAAATCCTGGTGAGGTAATCGCGGCCGATAAAGAGATTCTTCGCATTGCTGATCTTTCGAGCGTCTGGGTGATGGGCCAGGTTTACGAAAAGGATCTTGGAAAAGTAGTGGTTGGCAGCGGTGCCAGCATAACCAGCGACACGTATCCCGGAAGGGTTTTCCGTGGGCGCGTCTCTTACATCGATCCGACTCTTGATCCTGCTACTCGCACAGCGCAGGCCCGAATTGAATTAGCAAACCCAGGACAGGTTCTCAAGATTGGAATGTTTGTTAGCGTGGCGTTCGCCGCACTCGGTGGGGCGGAATCGACGACGCCCTTAATTCTCAAAGGCGCCGTGCAAAACATCGGCCATCGGCAAGTAGTTTTCGTCGAGACGAGAAATGCAACTGTCTTCGCGATGCGCCCAGTAAAACTGGGGCCGGAAATGAACGGGCAGTATCCGGTGATCGAAGGACTAGTCGTCGGCGAACGCGTTGTGACGGAGGGTAGCTTTCTCCTCCGCGCGGAGTGGTTGAAGCTGAATCCGGGTCGACCCTAGGCATATGATATTGGAAGGAAACAATTCCATACTTACGCTGCGCCGGACATATTGATAGCACCTATTTGACTATTCCGATGAACGAGATACTTACAGGGAGAAAACGGGTTGGTCTTTTATGGATTTGTCTCTCCTGGGAGGACTAATGATGATTGGAAATACGTTGGCAATATTATCGATGATGCTGATGTTTGCTGCCTGTAGTTCGTTGCAGCCAGAGATGGAGAATCAGAAACTGCAAAAAGCTCGCATTCACATTGACGGATTCAGCAAGAGCAAGAGTGGCGCGGTTTGAATGGCTTGACCGGAGACGGTCAAACAAGCTCTGGAGGAGCTTGACGGTGTTAGCAAGATCGAAATGTTGCTGGATCGCGATGAGTTCGTCGTTACATACGATCCGGCCAAAGTGAGTGAAGGGACTTTAACAGCCACCATCAAGCGAGTTGGCTACACGGCGCAAATTGTGTCAGGTAGCAACTCGGATTTAGCGTCTGAAGAAAAAATAGTTCTGCCGCAAGGCTTCCCGTTGCTTGATGCGGCGCTGGCCCAAGCGCAGAAAGAAAATAAGCCGCTAGTGGTAGACCTCTTTGCTTCCTGGTGTCTACCCTGCCAAAGGATGGAGCAGAACACTTTTTCCGATGCCACCGTGAAGGCCCTGCTTCAGAAGTGCGTCTTTCTTAGAGTAGATACTGACCAGCAGCCTGCGCTGGCTAAGGAGGTTGGCGTAGTCGGGCTTCCTGATATTCGTCTGGTTACCCCGGATGGCAAAGTGGTTCGCAAGCTTCGTGGTTACCAGGATGCTGAAGCGTTCGCCAAATATCTGACATGGCTTTTAGGTGAAGTTAAGAACAGGTGATCTGTAGCGATGATCGACTATGGCGCGTAGTCCGCTTGGTGAGCGGAGCTTTTAATAAGGGATTCGATTTTTTCCAGCGCCACTGCTACCGCCCGTTTTACGTGGGGGCTCAAGTCGGCCCCTAGTTCGTCGTAACCCGCCGGCTCGCATCCGATCATAAAAACGCGGGGTGGAAGCACATCCAGGGCCTTCGCCAGAATAAGCACTTTTGCAGGATCGCTGTAATGGGCGTCTGCCAGCGATTGATGCAGGTCATAAGAGACCTTTTCTTCCAGCTCCGGCACTTCGGGCTCAATGACGTAGATCGTGCCTGGGGCGCCACCACGATGCATCGTGTCCGCGATAATCAGAAGGTCGTAACCGCTCATCAGTTCCTGAACCAAGGCGATACCAGCGATGCCAGCCTCGAATATCGTTACTTCGCTGCCATAGTGGTTAGTCTCAAGTAGTTTCTGAGCAACCGATACGCCGAAGCCATCGTCGCCGCGTAGGACATTTCCTACTCCGGCAACCAGGATTTTCACGGTTTGCTTCTCCCTTCAGTGCGGATCGTCCTGGGCATACTCTAACCCATAACGCTCGAGCAGAAGTTGTCTGTTGCGGGACAAATAGAGCTTTGCGTCATTGGATCTTGAGGGTATGATAGCCGCCACACGCGAACCGTAGGCATCCCCCGCTTTTATCGTTATCTTTTTGTTCTCACGGAGGGCATGAATGAAGATTGCAATCAGCGGCAAGGGTGGTTCCGGCAAAACTACAATCAGCGCCACACTCACGCGCATCCTTGCCCGCCGCGGATTGCCTGTCCTGGCGATAGACGGTGATCCCAATCCTAATCTAATTCAGGCTCTGGGCCTCGGCCCCGGCGTCGAGACGGCTGCGATTCCGCGCAACGTGGTCGAACGTCGCGAGGACGAGAACGGCCAACAGCGCCACGTGCTTACAACAACAGTTGCGGACATCGTTAGCAAGTATGGCTTGAAGGCGCCTGATGGCGTCACAGTGCTCGCGCTATGTCGATGCGCTGCTGGTTGTACTGGAGCCTTACTACCGCTCGATGGAGACTGCGGGACGAACTGTGCCGTTAGCGCGCGAGCTCGGCATTAAGCGCATATACGGCATTGGCAACAAGCTTCGCAGTGCCGAAGATGGTGAGGCTATTGCAGCGTATTGCCGGAATCACGATCTCGAGATAATCGCAAAAATTCCATTCGACGACAGTGTGGTTGAGGCAGATCGAACCGGCCGCGCCGTGATTGACTACGATGTCAGCGCGCCGATCGTCGAAGAGTTATCGCGCGTGGCAGATTTTCTGTTACGTGAGGTCAAAGTTAGTGGTAATGGAGCGGGAGGAAACTGAGATGTTCGGCAACATGGACACAATGACGATTTGGACTTACTCGCTCATAGCCGGCGCGGTGGTGGTCTTAATTGTAGCCGTGCTGCTGATCATGCTCATCGCTGCGGCAAATCGAGTGGACAAACATGCGAGCCACATTTGGGACGCGGGCAAGCAGATCGCGGGCAATACCGTTTCGATATGGATGTTGAACGTAACCAATAGAGTGGCGGGAGAGATTCTGGAAGGAGCGCTGTCGATCAATAAAAGAGCAGCTTCTATTGATTCCACGATTGGGGCTTTGGCTGATGCGCTTGGTCCAAAGAGGTAACCGCGATGCAACTGCTTACCTGGCTCACTGTGATTTATCTCGTGGTGCTGGTGGTCGCTCTCGCCGTTAGCTTGATCGCGATCTTCATCTATCTTTGGAAGATTGGGAGCGCTCTTGCGGCGGTGGAACGCGCACTGGTGCAAACTGAATCAAATACTGCGCCTTTGCAAGGGCACATTGAAGCCATTAACGGCGGTCTTGTCGGCGTCAGGGATGGTTTGATGCTGGTGGATGAGCATCTGGCTTCGACAGATGGGAGCTTGGATTTTGTAGCAGAACGGCTGGGCATAAGGGAAACCGTTTAGGCCGGGAGGAGAGCAAGAATGGAAACTGCAATCATTGTAGTCTGGTCAGTGACGCTAGTAATCGCACTGATCCTAACCCTCGTCATCCTCAAGCTCGTCTTTCTGATTTTGCGGACCGAGCGCGACATTCTCCAACTTGCGCACATCACTTTACCCGCCGCGCAGGGGATAGAACGTAACACTGCCTTAATTTCAAAATTGGAAACGACCAAAGGCGTAGCCGGAAAAATCTTGGCCGCTGCCGTTGCCATTGAAGCGGGGTCATCATCCATCGCAGAAAAACTGGCTTCCGTCGGACGCGCCTTGAAAGAGAAGAGAGGTTGAATATGGAACTAACATTGACAGTGTTCACCGCACTTCTGGCCGCGGCGTTGTTGATAGCGCTCATCGTCGCGTTGTTTCTGGTGATGCGAACCCTTCAATCGGTGCGCAGGAACATCCAGAAGATTAATTGGGGCGTCCGGGCCATTGAGAAAGAAACGGAGATGCTGGGCGGAGTGGAAACGCTTAACGGCGGACTGACTGCTCTTGCTGGTGGGCTTGAGTCTGTCCAGTCGCATTTCGGTAATGTAGATCGCAACGTTGGTACAGTCGGGGCTGCTTTGTTGAAATAGCGCCGACAAATAATCGCGGACCGAACAATTAACACTTAAGAGGGACCTAATGGGAGAAATACCAGAGAAACGCGGCGGCGAGGCTGGTAGTCATTTACAGCGAGTGTCATCAACTGTAGGACTGCCGGATCAAGTTGGCAATGTCGGCCGTCGCACGATGGAAGAACTGGCTGAAGACATCGTTGCGTCGCATGGGAAGAGCCAAATGAGTCTCGGCCCGCTGGAGAAGGTCTATGTCTTCTGGCTGGCAGGAATGAGTTGTGACGGTTGCACAGTTTCGGTGAGCGGCGCGACCGAGCCAGCACTTGAGGATTTGTTGACAGGCTCCCTCCCTGGTATTCCCCTCGTTATTCTTCACCACTACGTCCTGCAACTCGAATCCGGTGACCACTACATGCAATCGTTGCTCAAGGCTGAGCAGGGCCTTCTCGATGGCCCTTACGTAATTGCTTACGAGGGCTCGATTCCGGACGAAAACCTGAGCGCCGAAGGCGAGCCGTTCGCCGGCGAGGGTTCATTGCCGCTTTGGGCGGCAAGCGATAAACGCCGGCGAATCTCCACGGCTGAATGGGTGAAGAGGCTGGCACCAGGTGCAGCTGCCATGATTGCGGTCGGGACGTGTGCGACGTGGGGTGGCATCCCCGCAGCTTACGGCAACGTCACCGGCTCGATGAGCGTGATGGATTGGCTCGGCGCGGATTATCGCAGTGCGTTGGGGCTCCCGGTTATTAACATTCCAGGATGCGCGCCCGTAGGTGACAACTTCACCGATGCAGTGCAAGCCATTCTGCTTTTCCTCCAGGGTCTCGGTCCATTGCCTGAGTTTGATGAACTGGGCCGTCCAGCCTGGCAGTTCTCTGACACGGTCCATCGTAAATGCGGGCGCGCTGGTTTCTACGAAGAGGGCACATTTGCCAAAGAGTACGGCGACAAAGAATGTTTGGTCGAAGTGGGCTGCTGGGGGCCTGTCGTTCAGTGCAACATCACGGAGAAGGGCGCGATTGCACACATGGGTGGCTGCATGAATGCGGGCGGACCATGCATCGGCTGCACAATGCCCGGTTTTCCCGACAAGTTTTCGCCTTTCTACAAAGCTCCCCCTGGTTCGATGATCTCAAGCTACACCTCGCGCGTGACGGGTTCTATAGTTCGTTCACTGCGTCGTATCAGTCAGCGCGAACGCAACCGCGAGATTCGTTGGCACGATACAGTGCCCAGCGGCTGGGCCATGCACGACGGCGGCACGTCGTTTACGCACAAAATTCTCGAGTTCTTCTACGAGGCAATGCAGTTTCAGGGCGCCGTTCCACCCGAGAGACAGCCCGGCAAGAAATTTCCTCAGGGACATCAGAGCCTGCCCGATCGTGTTTACGTAGAAGACTATCAGGTGCTGCCCGACGAGCGCGTTAAGAGGGACGAGAAGAGACCCTAATTAGGAAAAGGTGGTATGGAGAACGCTTAATGTGCTTCAAGAATCTGCCAATTGAATTCGACGCGCAGGGAAACGCGCAGCTCGTTGGAGGCGTGGCTAATCCCTACGCCTACACGCCCCGAGAAATCAAACGCGACAAACTCGAGGAACTGCTTGCGCGCAACGGGCACATCAAGGATGTCAGCATCTCTCCGGTGACGCGCGTTGCCGGCGCGCTATCGTTTCACGCCGTGGCAGATTTGGAGAAACGCAAGTTTCTCGAAGCCAATTCCGTTGCCACGATTTTTCGCGGCTACGAAGTGATTCTGAAGGGGCGCGATCCGCGCGACGCGATTTACATTTCCAGCCGTGCATGCGGCGTCTGCGGTGGGGTTCACTCTACGGCAGCGTGCGAAGCGATTGAGATGGCTTTTGGAATTTCGCCACCGCCGCTCGGCACGGTGCTCCGAAATATCGCGCTCTCACTCGACTTTCTCTACGACCACCCACTCCATCTCTTCTTGCTTGCAGGTCCTGACTATTCGCAAGTTGTCGTTCAGGCAACAAGTCCCGCGATGTGGGAGAAAGCTCAAGTCACAGATGCTCCCAACGCGGAGATTCATCAGTTCAAGACTATCGGCGACATCATGAAAGGGCTCAACCCGCTTTCGGGCAAGCTGTACCTTGATGGCCTGAAGATGACGCGCACGCCTCGTGAAGCTTACTCCGTGCTCTTCGGCAAGTATCCGCACCCGCAGACCGTCGTCCCCGGTGGTATGTCCAGCACGGTGACAATTACCGACTTCAACGAAACTTACACGCGGTTGCAGAAGATGATCGACTGGACCAAGCGCATGATCCTGCTCTGGGACGATCTCACAGAGTTTTTCTACGACTACAACCCGGAATACAAAAAGGTCGGGGCGCGCGACATGAATATGATCGACCTGGGGATGTGGGACGACGAAAACTCCTACGATGCCACGTATGCGCGTTGCAACGACTGGGGAGAAGCCCGCTGGGCGACTCCGGGCGTCGTCATTGATGGTAAGTTGGTGACGACCAAATTGCAGCAGATCAATCTCGGCCTCGAAGAATTTGTCGAGCATTCCTATTACGAGAACTGGAGTCAGAATGGCGTCCGGTTCAAGACGGACCCTTCAGGCGCGCCGCTCTCGCCGAATCATCCGTGGAATAAGGAGACGATGCCCAAGCCCTCGAAAGAGAGCTGGAAGGATCGCTACACCTGGAGCACTGCTCCGCGTTGGGACCGCCAGGTTGTAGAGGCTGGAGCCTATGCGCGGATCTGGACCACCGCGGCCGCCGGCAAAATGCCTAAGAACCGTTTTCTTGAGTCCACCGGTCATAGCCTCAAGATTAATATGCCAAAGACGATGCTGCCGGAGATGGACTTCGAGTGGAAGATCCCGGAAGTATGGAACGCCTTTGAGCGGAATCGGGCACGCGCCTATTGCATGGGATACAACTTGATGGTCGCGTACTCTATGGTGCTGAAGGCCTTCGATTATCTTCGCAAAGGCGAAGACAAAGTCAGCACCAAATTTGAAACGCCGAAGGGCGAACGAATCGGCGTTGGCTTCTGGGGCGCGGGACGCGGATATCTCTCCCATCACCTAACGCTCGACAAGGGCGTCATTACGAACTATCAGATCGTCACGCCTTCAACCTTCAATGCCTCGCCGCATGACCCGTTTGGCAACCCCGGTCCTTATGAAGAAGCGGTGATGAATACGCCTATCATTGAAGACTATTCAAAGCCTGAAGAATTCACCGGTGTTGACATGCTTCGCGCGATTCGCAGTTTCGATCCTTGCATGCCTTGCACGACGCATATTTATGGTGGCGAACGGGAAATCGTGCGCGAGGTCAACACCTGCGCTTGCAGTGCGGAAGGCTAACGATTGCGGAATGCGGATTTTGGATTGCTGATTGTTGAACCAAAGCACGCCTATCGTTTACTGGGAGACTTCTTCAATCTGCATTCATCAATCCGCAATCTGCAATCGAACCATGGTTTTAGTTTCAGGCATAGGTTATTCCAACCTCGGCGACATGTCCTTCGGTCGCGTTCTGCTTTCAACATTGGTTGAAATGGACTGGCCGGCCCACGTTCACGTCGAAGACTTGAACTTCGGCCCTATCATGATCTATCAGACGCTGGAAGCTTCGCCGGTCAAGTACGACAAGGTAGTCTTAGTGGCCGCAGCCAAACGAGAGCGCCAACCGGGAACCCTGGAGGTTTATCGCTGGAATGGAATACTTCCGGAAGATGCCGAGATACAGGCTCGCATTGAAGAGGCGATTACCGGTGTTATTGATCTGGATAACCTACTCATCGTATGCAAACATTTCGGAGTGTTACCCGACGACGTAACCATTGTGGAAGTGGAGCCGCAGACCGAGGAATGGGGTTTGGAGTTTAGCCCCGTTGTGGCCGCTAAGGTTAATGAGGCTATCAACGCAGTTAGAGATCAGGCCTTAGCCATGTGATATAAATGAGTGAAATCAACCCTGAGGAGCGTGAGGGAGAGGAACTGGTTGTGCGGCTCAACGCATTAGTAGAAGAGCTTGAGCAATATCCAGATACTGAGGTGCGTGAAAAGGCGCTCGAACTGGTGCAGATAATCCTAAGACTTTACGGGGAATCTCTTCGGCGCATAATCGCGACATTCGACGCAGAGCCGCAGCGTGACCAAATTCTGGGACGAATGGCGAACGATGAAGTCATTCGCTCGATAATGCTTATTCATGGCCTAATGCCAGTAAGCTTATACGACCGGGTAGCTGCGAAACTAAGCGATCTTCGGCCCTACCTTGTCTCACAAGGTTGCGATGTTGAGCTGCTTGGAATTGATGACGCCCGCGCGAGGATGCGCTTGATTCGCAGCGGCAAGGGCGCTCCCCCAATCGCGGTTCTCAAAGCTAAGATTGAAAACGCATTGAGCGATGTCGCGCCTGATCTTGCTGGGATCGAGATTGAAGGGTTGTCCGAAAAGGTAGAAGCCACGGCAAAAGTGGCAGCTGCTCTAGGCCGTATGATTGAAAAGCCACCGCAGGATTCCAAACCGGCGCTCGTGCAAATTAAGAGAAAACAGATTGAGGTCAGTTCGCCCGAAAATACCTGGGTGCCAGTGATCCGGTCTCAGAGTATCGAAGATGGACAGTTTAAGATCGTCAATTACGAAGACATTAACGTGCTGATCTTGAATCTCGATGGTGAGTTTTATGCCTACCAGAACGCTTGCGCAGATGGAGGACGATCATTGGATAATTCACTTTTCCAAAGCCCAATGCTGAATTGTTCGTGTCATGGCTACGGTTATGATCTACGCCGCGGCAATTGTATCGAAAGACCCGATCTCAAACTTACTCCAGTTCCGTTGAGTATCGAAGATCAGAAAGTGAGAATCGGACTCCAACCAGCAGCAGTCGTAGGGAATTAAGCGGTGGACCCTATATCAGGTTGTCCTCAGATTTCTAGAAAAGAGATGACGGATCACTCGAAAACAAATGAGGCTCAGCGAGATCTGGATCCTGAAATCGAAGATCTAAAATCGCGTGATGAGATATTGCAAGTTATGTATTGGATGACCGGCGAAGGCTTAGGCAGCGAATTTTCTACGGCCGATCTCCAGAAGTTCCTTCCGAGCGAACAAGCTGTGCTCAGCTGCGACCTCGAATTGCTAGTCTCAAGTGGGCTGCTGGAGTCACAAGACGACAAGTTTTCGCTAACGCAACAAGGAAGGGCAGAAGGGGGACGGCGCTTCGCGGACGAGTTTGAATCAATGATCAAACCCGGGCATTTCGAGTGTGACGAGCCGGACTGCGATTGCCATAACGCCGATACAGCCGGCGACGTATGCAAGCATTTGTCGTCGGCTCACGTAAACTAGCAACTAGACAGAAAGAGACAATGCCCAGAAGAAAAAGAGAAGCTGATCTGCTGAAGGGTCTGGCGGCTGGGGCCGTCGGAGGATTGGTCGCGGCGGCAGTGATGAATCAGTTTCAGGCGTTTTTGAGCAAGTTGCTTTGGAGCGCCGACCGGTCGCATGGAGCGCAATCCATGCAGCAAGGCTCTCCGGAATTGGGCATTGGACGTGAACTAAAGGCGGAGGAAAAGGACTCCGAAGAGGATGACGCTCCTGAACGACTTGCGAATGCCATCTCTGTGGGTACGTCAGGGCAGGAACTCAGTGAGCGTGAGAAGGAGATTGCCGGAACTGCATTTCATTATGCGATGGGAATAACGTCGGGAGCGCTTTATGGAGTTGCCGCGGAGAGTATTCCGGCGATTAGGGTGGGTGTTGGCGTCCCATTCGGTGTGGCTGTCTGGCTTATTGCCGACGAGGGCATCGTTCCTGCGGTTGGACTTTCAAAGTCACCCAAAGAATATCCGCCTGCCATCCATGCTTACGCTCTCGCTTCACACCTGGTGTTTGGATTCACAACTGAACTCGTAAGACGCCGCGTGCGACAAGCGCTCTAAGCTATGATTACCCGTTCTGAAATACTAGTGCGAGGCATTGTGCAGGGCGTAGGGTTTCGGCCTTTCGTTTACTCGCAAGCCAGCCGTCGTCAACTGCGTGGAAGCGTGCGGAATAATACAGCCGGCGTTTTGATTGAAGTTGAGGGAACGCACGGCGAGATTGAGAAATTTGTTAGCGACCTTCGGTTAAATGCTCCGCCGCTTTCCACTATTGAATCCGTTGAATGCAATCACAACCTGACCCCCGCCGACTACTCAGACTTTGTCATTCTGGAGAGTGCTCATCATGCTCAAACTGGAGAGCAGTTTGTTCCTATTTCGGCGGACGTTAGCACTTGCGACGACTGCCTGAAAGAACTGTTTGACCCGGATGACCGGCGCTACCAGTATCCTTTCATTAACTGCACCAACTGCGGTCCACGCTTCACGATCATCGAAGACATCCCCTACGACCGCGCGCGCACGACGATGCGCGAGTTTGAGATGTGCGCCGAGTGCCGAGCTGAGTACGAAGATCCGCTGAATCGCCGCTTTCATGCGGAGCCGACGGGGTGTACGGCTTGCGGCCCACAATTGTACTTGCTGGAATCAAATGAGGGAGCCAAACGTCAAGGGCCCTTAGACGTCGTTAGTCGACCTCGAACGCTTTTATTAAAGGGCGCTATTCTCGCGATCAAGGGAATCGGTGGTTTTCATTTAGCCTGTGACGCTCTGAATGCGGAGGCGGTCGAACGACTAAGACAACGAAAGTATCGGGAGGACAAACCGTTTGCGCTGATGACTGCGTCGGTTGGCCTTATTCGCGAGCATTGCGTCGTCTCGAGAGAGGAAGAGGAGTTATTGTTATCGGAGCGCCGCCCCATTGTCCTGCTGGAAAGGCGACCGGATTGCAAAATTTCAAGTGCGGTCGCACCCCGCGTCAATTCGCTTGGGTTCATGTTGCCATATTCGCCCCTCCATCATTTGCTGCTCAAGGATCTGAATCGACCGTTAGTTATGACCAGCGGCAACGTATCGGATGAACCGATTTGTTTTGACGATTCCCAGGCAATCACGCGACTGGGCTCGATTGCGGATCGCTTTCTGCTGCATGATCGCCGGATTCATATGCGCACTGATGATTCAGTAGTCCGTGTTCATGACAACCGCGAGATGATCTTGCGCCGTTCCAGGGGATATGCTCCGGCTCCAATTAGAACGGGATTTAGGTTTATTCGCCCGGTTCTGGCGTGCGGCGCCGAGTTGAAGAATACATTTTGCCTGGCAAGGGATAACTACGCGTTCGTCAGCCACCATATCGGTGATTTGGAAAACCTTGAAACGATGCGTTCATTCACGGAGGGCATTGAGCACTTCAAAAGACTTTTTCATCTCGAACCCGCCACGGTTGCTTACGATCTTCATCCGGATTATCTGTCCAGCAAGTACGCGCTTTCGCTGGACGAAGGTCATACGAAGATCGGAGTTCAGCATCATCATGCGCACATAGCGAGCTGCATGGCCGATAACCAGATTGAGGGAGAAGTGATTGGGGTAGCGATGGACGGGTTGGGCTTCGGTACCGACGGCCGCATGTGGGGCGGAGAATTCTTTGTCGCGGATTTTGTCGAAGCGGAACGCATCGCGCACTTGGCGTATATCCCGATGCCGGGCGGCGCAAGAGCGATCCGAGAAACGTGGCGCATGGCCACGGTTTACTTACAACATGCTTTCGGCGACGACTTTGTGAATCTGGATTTGCCTTTCGTCAAAGATCTGGAGGAGCGCTGTTGGCCCGCGCTGCGCAGCATGGTGGCGACGCGCACCAACAGCCCGGAAACATCCAGCATGGGCCGGCTCTTCGATGCTGTTTCCAGCCTGCTCGGCGTGAGATCAATAGTTAACTACGAAGGTCAGGCCGCGATTGAACTGGAAGCCATCGCTGCGCGCGACATCGCGGATGCCTACGAATTCAAAATTGGTCCGGAAAATACCATCGAAGCTAGGCAGGTGATTCGTGGTGCGGTCGAAGATCTGCTCAACGGCAATTCGGCCGCAGTTGTTTCCGCACGGTTCCATGGCGCTGTCGCTCGGCTGATTGTTGCGATGGCTCAGAAAATCAGGGAAGAGCGAAAGCTAAACCGGATCGTGTTATCCGGCGGAGTGTTTCAAAATATGTTACTGCTACGCCAAACGACTCGGATGTTGCGGACCACCGGTTTTAACGTGTCCACTCACACTCGAGTTCCGACCAACGATGGCGGCATCTCGCTGGGCCAGGCGTCAATAGCTAATGCGCGAATCAAGTCAGGGAGGACTAGTTAAATGTGTCTGGCAATACCTGGCAAGATTGTGGAAATCGTCGATCAGGAGAATCGTATCGCCAAGGTCGAAGTGGGCGGCGTGAAGCGTAACGTCAACATCGGAATGCTGGAAGAAGGTGAAGTTCGTGTGGGCGACTACGTGTTGATTCACGTCGGGTTCGCGATGAGCAAGGTCGATGAGCAAGAAGCTGAAGAGACGTTGCGTGTGCTAAAAGAGATTGGAGAGTTTGACCCGGAGCTTGAGCAGTTTAAGACGGTTATAGACTGATATGAGCAAACCCGTTGTCGATAATTTCTCTCGCGCTTTCTATCCGTTTCTTCACGACGATCAGAAGCAGCCAGAGGAGCTAAAGAAGCAGTTGGCCTTTTCGGTTTTGGAGAAGGCTCGCGAGAGCGTGGAAGTAAAGACGAGTTTCTTTGAAGCAAACAAAGAAACGATCATTGCTGCCTCGCTTGATCTGGCTAGGGCGTTTCATCGAGGGCGCAAACTTCTAGTTTGTGGCAATGGCGGATCGGCCACCGATGCTCAGCATGTGGCAGTAGAGTTTATGCATCCGATCACTGTCGGGCGCAAAGCACTTCCGACTATTTGCCTGACGAATGACGTGGCAATGGTCACTGCGGTGGCCAATGATGTGGGCTTCGATGATGTATTCAGCCGGCAGATTATTGCGCTGGGGTCCGAAGGCGATATGCTGTTGGGAATTTCTACAAGTGGAAACTCAGAAAACCTGATGCATGCATTTATCACTGCGCGGCGAATGAAGCTGGGCACGCTGGGTTTTGCCGGAGACGCTGGCGGCAAGATGGTCGAGATGCGCGCGAGCGGCCTGCTGGACTATTGCCTAACTGTGCCGACTTCCAGCATTCACCGGATACAGGAGACGCACGTTGCGCTCTATCACATCATGTGGGACCTCGTTCATGAGTTTTTGCAGCACAAGTCGCTGGTTGAAGAAGTATCAGCCGCGGATGAACGCAGATGAACGCGGATGGAGCACAGAACTATTCCTTTTTGATCCGCCTGTTTCCGCGTTAATCCACGGATTATTCTCTGGGAAGTTGCAAGATGAAGTTCATAGACGAATATAGACAGGGTGATCTGGCCTCAAAGCTTGCCGATCAAATCGAACGCTTAACCCCGCAGCCGCTGAAGGTAATGGAGGTTTGCGGCGGACACACGCATACGATCTTCAAGTATGGCATCGAAGATCTGCTGCCACGGAACATTGAGATGATTCATGGTCCAGGCTGTCCCGTCTGCGTTATTCCGTTGGGTCGGGTTGACGATGCTATCTTCATCGCCCAGCAGCCAAACGTTATTTTCACAACCTTTGGCGATGCCATGCGCGTGCCCGGTTCTAAAACCAGCTTGCTCGACGCCAAGGCATCAGGCGCTGACGTGCGGATGGTCTACTCGCCGCTCGACGCGCTGAAGATCGCGAAAAAGAATCCGGACAAGCAGGTGGTCTTTCTGGGTCTTGGTTTTGAAACTACCGCGCCTTCGAGCGCGATGACGATACTCCAGGCTCATAAAGAGAGGGTTGGTAACTTCAGTGTTTTCTGTAACCACATCACGATCATTCCCGCATTAAAGGCCATGCTTGATTCTCCTGATTTGAGACTGGATGGCTTTGTTGGTCCAGGTCACGTCAGCACCGTGATTGGCACGCGTTGCTATGATTTCGTTCCGCGTGACTACGGCAAGCCAATCGTCGTTACTGGCTTTGAGCCTCTCGACATATTGCAGTCAGTTTTTATGATTGTGAAACAGATCGTCGAAGGCCGCGCAGAAGTGGAGAACCAATACGCGCGGGTAGTCAATCGCGATGGTAACAAACGCGCGCTTGATGCCCTCTTTGAAGTATTCGAGCCTCGCGACTATTTCGAATGGCGCGGGCTGGGGTCAATCGCGCATAGCGGAATGCGCCTGCGAACGAAATATTCCGCATTCGATGCCGAATTAAAGTTCAGCGTGCCGGGGTTGCGGATTGCCGATCCAAAGGCGTGCCAGTGTGGCGAAATTCTGAAGGGCGTGAAGAAGCCGTGGGAATGCAAAGTATTTGGTACGGCGTGTACGCCCGAGACGCCGATCGGGTCGTGCATGGTTTCGTCGGAAGGAGCCTGCGCCGCTTACTACAATTTCGGCCGGCTCTCTAAGGTTGCCGAGCGATCCAGTGCAGCCCCCATGGTTTGACGAGAAACTAATGTCGAAAGTACTCAGCCCAACGCCTCTCTTTGAGAGAGTCGAAAAGGCGCGGCGGCGCAAACGTAGGTTCAGGGACACGCAGATCACACTGGCCCACGGCAGCGGTGGCCGGGCCATGCACGAATTGATCGAAGGTCTCTTTCTCGAATACCTGCGCAATCCTCTGCTGGAAAAACTGGAAGACCAGGCTGTCTTTGAAATTGGCCTCACCCATGGTGGGACAACGGGTTTGGGTAATTTCGCCCAGCCGAAGGCCCGAGTGGCTTTCACGACGGATTCGTACGTCGTTGATCCGATTTTCTTCCCCGGCGGTGACATCGGCAAACTCGCCATTAATGGGACCGTAAACGACCTCGCGATGAGCGGCGCGCGTCCGCTCTACCTTTCTGCCGGCTTTATCCTCGAAGAGGGTTTTTCCATTGAGGATTTGAAACGAATACTCTCGTCGATGCGCGATGCGGCGGCGGAAGCGGGGGTAGCGGTTGTGACCGGCGACACCAAAGTCGTACAAAAGGGAAGCGTGGACAAGATTTTCATTAATACCTCAGGAGTGGGAGTGATTGAATCTCCTGTTCACCTCTCAGCCTCCTGCGCCCAAGTAGGGGACAAGGTGATTCTTAGCGGCACGCTTGGAGATCACGGCACCACCATCATGATCGCCCGCGGTGAACTCGAACTTGAGACCGACATAGAAAGCGATACCGCACCATTGAATGCACTGGTTCAGGATATGCTTGACGAGGCTGGCAGCGCTGGAGCGTTTGGTTCTCTTCATTGTTTGCGCGATCCGACGCGAGGGGGTGCTGCAACCACGCTGAACGAAATCGCGCTCAGTTCGGAAGTTTGCATCGAGATTGATGAAATTCTCGTTCCTGTTCGCGAAGAAGCGAAGGGCGCCTGCGAGATTCTTGGTCTAGATCCCCTATACGTCGCAAATGAAGGAAAGCTCATTGCGATAGTTTCTGCCGACGTCGCCGAGCGCCTCGTCGCGCGCATGAGACAGAACGTCTACGGCTCGGAGGCCTGCATCATCGGTATGGTGAAGGAGCAGCCCGCGGGCATCGTTGCCATGCAAACTGGATTTGGTGGTACGCGCATAGTCGACATGCTGGTGGGGGAACAGCTACCCCGGATTTGTTAGGGGTACAACTCTTAACTCGGAAAAGCAGGGGCTGTCGCGCAACGGTCGAAACTGGCCATGAAGAGCTTCCACAAAGTCTGGTCTCGCCATAGCAGAAAACTCGGCTTCAAAAAAAGAGTGAGGTTCTTAGCAGCTTTCCACATTGGCCCAAGCGAAATACGGCGGCAACCCCCAGCATAGGTCGATCAGTTGAATGGTCGGGGCGAGAGGATTCAAACCTCCGACCTCTCGGTCATAGACCGAGTGACCGGTCGCTTCGCAAACATTTCTAGTTTCAAGGGTTGCCGCGGCTGCGGAGTTCTGCAGATTTCACGGTTCGTCCCATGCGCTACGGTTCGCTAGATGTTGCGTGCTGGATAATGTGGTCACAAATTGCCTACACGGAAAAACAGGCCCGTTAGGTCGTGCCGCTCTAAATTATTGATGTTTGAGGTTTTTGGTCGGGGCGAGAGGATTCGAACCTCCGACCTCTCGGTCCCAAACCGAGCGCACTACCAGGCTGTGCTACGCCCCGAACTTGCATTCGACCTTAAGGAAAGGCAGTCCGCATTCTATGAAGCGGTTCTACCTGCGGTCAAGTTGGAGGTAAATTGCTGCTCCATCCGCTGCCGCATTAATGCAGCCGCGCGAGCTCGATGACTTATCTTTCTTTTGATAGCTGGATCCAGTGAGGCAAATGGCACGTTGTACCCCTCGGGAATAAATATTGGATCAAATCCAAAACCTTCTGTGCCTTTTGGCTTCATCGCCAACGAACCGCTACAAACGCCTTGCGTCACTGCCAAAACTTTTCTTTCCGACATTCGATGCGACGAAGGTACCGGGCCGTATAGGACCATGCAGCAAACGAACCTGGCGGTGCGTCGTGGTGGGCCAACATCCTGTAAAGTTGCTAACAACGATTGTGTGCGTTCAGCGTCCAACAGATTGTTTCCCCGAAAGCGCGCCGACAACACGCCCGGCCCGCCTTGCAAGGCATCTACTTCGAGGCCCGAGTCATCAGCCAGCGCTGTGATGCCGGTTTGGCGCGAGTAGCCGATGGCCTTGAGCGTTGCGTTCTCCTCATATGTTGCACCAACCTCGAGCACCTCAGAAATGTTTCCGAATTCATTAAGCGTACGTAATCTCAGCGGCAAAATGGCGAAAGCCTCGCGCAGCTCTTCGATTTTTCCCGGATTGCGAGTTGCGATTAACAATTCATATCGATCCATGATTCAGATCAATCAGCGTCCAGAGTTCCGGTTCGCA
Source organism: Acidobacteriota bacterium (assembly GCA_020199975.1). Taxonomy (GTDB): domain Bacteria; phylum Acidobacteriota; class Blastocatellia; order Pyrinomonadales; family Pyrinomonadaceae; genus PSRF01. The sequence continues at coordinate 74,024 of JAIVJP010000284.1, read as the reverse complement.
GCTCTCGCCGGAAAAACCAACGGCAGGAGCGTACTAAATTGACCAAGCGGCGATCGCGTTATTCGTTGGATGCCACGCTCCTCCAGCGTTGTCTCAGTAGTTGAATACGGCAAAGATCTTAGCAGGTATTCTGATTGATCTGACCAGCCAGTCGAGGCGCCAGTTGCCGTGGCTACGGTCGAGACAAATGCGCGAACGCGGTCTGTATCATTCGCAAAAGTTAACACGCAAGCTCGGTTTGATAAGGGCGAGAGACCTTGTGGAATGTCAGACCTTTTGGAAAAAGCAGAAGATACCTTTTCAGCGTATCGATCAACCTCAGGCTGAGATCCAATAACGACAAAGCCGCTGACAAAACGTGCAGCAAACTCGTCTTCGGGATTCTTGAACTCTTCCACGTTTGGCTTCGGATCGATTAGTTGGAACCCGAGGCCATTGGTCAGCAGTTCCCGCATTGAACTTTGATCTCGTATCTTTGCGATGAGCATGGGTGACTCAGGTTCCATTCGCAACGTTAGCACCGGTGAATCGACCAAACTCAGAAACTTCTCCGGATCACTTATGCCATACGAAATTAAAGCCGATCTTAATAAGGACGAAAACAATATCGCGGAGAGGGCGTCGACTTGAGAGGACACCGAGGTTCTAAGCCCTTGCCATACCACCGCGGGATTTTGAAACCAGTAATAAGTCAGGGACGAGAAATTGTCGGGCAGCATTGGCTGCGAAGTTGGGTCTGGCTGCTGACAGGAAAAACTTTCTTTGAGTTTAGCCACGATCGCAGGCTGAAGGTTGATTCTGTAGCGATCTTCGACGCCATTCTTAACTGGGACGGAACTCCAGCCCAGACTCGCGACTATCTTCGCTGAGGATGAGCTAACAAGTCTTTCAAATTCATTGTTCCCCGGTGCTCTCCCCAGAAGCACGGGAACTGCCACCGAAAGCAACCGAGCGCTGTTTCCAGCGGGCACGTAGCCGAACACCAGCCCATGTTCTGCCTGAACGTCCGCGCGTAGTCGATGCAATTCTTCATCACCTTTCAGACTCGGCTGCCGCCCAAGAGCAACGGCTAAAACCTTCTGCACCGCTGCTTCCGAATTTCCGACAATCACAAGCGTTCCGGAAATTGTAGCCACAACTTTACGATTACCACTGGGCGCCAGCCATTCGATGAACTCAAAACCGTCTATTGTCGTTCGCCTTTGAGTGGGCTGGGCATACGCCGTCTCGGCGAACTTCTTTAAGGCTCGTTCGACTTCAGGTTTGCTGCGACTTGCTGACGTGTGCGTCTCCACCAACAGTGCGCCTTCCGGCTTGACAGTGAGGGTTTCCTCGTCTTGTTCGACACCCAGATTCGTTACCACCACAGCCAGTTGAGCTCGTGTAAAGATCACGGAATTGGTCGGCCCGATCCCGGTCCATCTGACAAACTTCTTTACCCAGCCGCTGCTGGCCGCATGGCTTTGTTTACCCGCTACAGTGTCAACGAGTTTCCACGCTTCCGTCCTGGTCAAGGTTTCCACGACGTTGGCGGGATTGTTCGATTCCAGAAAGAGAAGCGAATCTGCTGGCGCGTAAGTTGCCATGTCAACAGGCCGAGGGCCAACCCACCAGAGCCAACTGCCAAGAATTAAAAGTACGAGAATGGTCGTAAGCAGAAACCAGCGGGTCCGTGTCATTACCCGCATGCTAACCGCGCCCATAGCGATGCGCAAGCACGATATCAACACCAGCCACCTTTCTGGAATTGGCAGCCTCGCTTCCAGAAATTCAAAAGTGACCATGCCATTGGCAACCGTAACACCCACCTACACATAGGGTTAAAGCAAACAAAATAGTGATTGACAATGTTTAGCGCGTACTGTAGTCTGCTTGAGGATGGCAGTGAGGATGCTGTGTACCAGCACTCTTGCCACGCTCCTCGTCCTCGTTCAGCAGCCTTCGTTTTCAGAAGGTTAACTCCCAGAAAACCAGTGAATAGCCAATTAAGCGCAAGCGAATGCGCGTTGCGCCTCCGAATTACCAGCCGCTACGAAAGCCTACCGCCAAGGAAATCAGTCTTGAAGATGGATAAGCGAGTGGCTCCCGCGAAAACAGCCAAAAGCCGGGTTTCAAGAGCAATGAAAGCGCGCGCCCGCCTGCGGCTTAAGCACAGAATGCGTTCTCTCTCAGTCGTGAGGAATAAATAGACATGTTTAAGAAAAGTATGGGCAAAAAAAATCTCGTGGGCCTCGACATTGGTTCCAGCGCCGTCAAAGCCGTCGAGTTGCAAAAGAAGGGAGACAACCTTCACCTCGTGAACCTGGGATTCGAGAATCTTCAGGCGGACACCATAGTCGACGGTCAGATTATGGAGTTGAATAACGTATCTAACGTGATCAACAGCATCTTCAACGAGCATCAGATCAAGACCTCGAGGGTCGCAGCCGGAGTCAGCGGCCATTCCGTCATTGTGAAAAACATCGTCCTCCCCCAGATGAGTGAAGACGAACTGCAAGAGTCGTTCAGTTGGCATGCTGAAGAACACATACCGTTCGATATCTCTGACGTGAATCTTGATTACCAGGTCACCAGCAGTACCTCAGATGCTTTGAACGTACTCATGGCAGCGTGCAAGAGTGACAAGATTGCCAACGTTAAGCAGGCCATTCAATTGGCCGGCAAACAGCCCGTCGTTATCGACGTTGATTCGTTTGCGCTGCAAAACTGCTATGAGCTGAACTACCAGCCGAAAGCAGGCGAAGTCGTGGCGTTGCTCAACATCGGCGCCTCCACGATGAACATCAACATTTTGAACGGCACACGCTCGGTGTTTGCACGCGATGCTTCAGTCGGCGGCAGTCAGTACACCAGCTTACTGCAAAAAGAACTTGGCTTGACGTTTGAGCAAGCAGAGGCTGTGAAGCGTGGTTATCCGGTGCCCGAAGGCATCGAACCGCGTCCGATACAACCGATCATTGAAACCGTCTCCGACATCCTGGCTCTTGAAATCCGCAAGACCATGGACTTCTACCGAGCGACAGCCGAAGAAAGCGAAGAAGCCATCCAGAAGATTTTGGTATCGGGAGGCGGCTCCAAGCTGCCGGGTTTGCCCGAGTATCTTGCGAAGCGGTTCGAGATTCCGGTCGAGTTGTTTGATCCGTTCCGACAGATCCAGGTGGACGGCAGAAAGTTTGATCCGGATTACATGAAAGAGATCGTCCCGGACATGGCAATTGCTGTCGGTCTCGCGTTGAGAGGAGTAGAAGCGGCATGATCAAGATCAATTTGCTTGAATCAATTACTGACCGCCCCACTGGGGCCGCAATGGTTGAAGCCCGGGTCGCGAACCCGCGCATCCAGACTCTCTTGCTGGCTCTAACCGTGCTAGGTCTGTTAGTTCTTGGAGTGGGATACGACTTTGTTAGTTCAAAGTCGAATCACGAAACTGCACGCCTTGAATTGGACAAGCAGAGGGCGATTAACCTCCAGATGCTGGCTGTGAACAAGGAACAGTCTGAGCTGGAAAAGAAAGCGCAGGAAATCCAAAGCCGCATCGATGCGATTAAGAAGCTGCGCGAATCTCAGCAGGGTCCCAGTGCCGTGCTCCGCGAGATTAAAACGCGCTTCGATGAGGTACCGGGCTTGTATCTACGAAGTGTGGGACAAAAAGACGGAGAACTTACGATCAAGGGTATTTCGCCAAACGAGTCGTCTGTCACACGCTTTGGCCAAAGCCTGGAGTTCTCATCAGGCATGTTTACCAATCTGAACATTGAGACGGAGCGCGAAACTGTGCAAGCAGTCAGTGCCCCTGGAGTCCCGGCCGATGCAACCGTCGCGCTTCCTGAAGTAATAGCATTCACCGTGAAGTGCAGCTATGGCTCTAAATCTCAGGCACAGAATGCTGTGCCCTCAACCTCCAACCAGGTGGCACTGAAAAAGTAACTCACAAAGAGGTAATCCCGCTGAGAAATCGGGAAAGGAACGAAACTGATGAAAATTGGCAATCTTAAAGCGCTGCCCTGGTATCTGCGACTAGTGATGTTCGTGGCTGGCGCCGCGGTCCTCTATGCCGGCTTCTGGTATTTCGTTACGCGTCCAACCCGCGCGGAAACGCAGCAATTCAATGACGAGATCGCACAGCTGCTGCCCAGGAACGCACAGGCGCAAATCGCATCGCAACGATTGAACGAATTCCGTGCCGTTTACAAGGCACGGGAGGAAGAATACGAAGAGCTAAAAGCGTTGCTGCCCGAGCAACGTGAGATAACAATGGTATTGCAGGGCGTTCAGGATCGAGCTCGCAGCAACGGTTTGGTTCTTAAGAAATTTCTGCCTAAGGATGACGTGCAGGAAGGGAACTACAACGGCAAGAAGATCGAAGTCAGTGTCACCAGCTCGTTCGCCTCGCTTCGCGCTTTCTTTGAACAGTTGGCCCACTACCAGCGCATCGTTTCAGTTACTAACTTTCAGCTAACCCAGGCGGACAAGCAGACTTCACTGAAAACTGTTGAGGCGACGTTTGATCTGACTGCCTACTACGTTTCCGCAGAGAAGCTTAAACCGGCAGCGCAGCCTGCAGGCTCAGGTCAGGTTCCACCGGCTACCGCACCCCCCGCTAAATAAGAGTTTGCGCCCAACACGAATCAGGAAACAACCATCATGAAATATCAAACGGAAACCTTTCAGAATGCATTGGCAATCTTCCTGTGCGCAGGAGCGCTGGCGCTCGGTTCATCTGTGTCGGCAAATGCGCAAGACAAGACCGAGGTAAAGGCGCCTACTCGTACGAAGCCAGGCGGACGCGATCCGTTTAAGAAATATGAGCCACCGCGCCCGTCCGTGAAGAAAAGTGGTGTGCTCATGCCCCCTTCCATTCAGCAAAGAATTGAGCAATACCGCGCCCAAAAGCAGGCGGCGATGAGTGCTCATATTGCGGCGCCGAAACCGACGACTGCATTCCTGCTTAGTGAAATCCAGGTAGTTGGCATCTCGCGCTCACCGCGTGGTTATGCCGCGATCGTGGAAGCGTCACCGATTAAACTCTCCTACGTTATCTATCCCGGCGAGCGTTTTTTCGATGGTCAGTTAGTAGCGATCGAAGACAACCGCTTGGTTTTTCGTCGCGAAGTAGTTTTTGCGGACGGGCGCCGAGAGCGCTCCGTCGAAATGAAGCCACTGCGACAACCGAGTACGATAGATGCGCTCGCCTCCAGGGCCTCTTCAGCAGCTTCTACGGCCGACGAGAAAAAGCCGGAGAAGCCAGCAGCGGACAAGCCTTAGCTGTTTCTGGTTTCGAATCCTCTCGATTGGTTCGAAGCTATTCCCCGCGTAGTCAACCCATCAATACCTTCTGCTACGCAGTTTGACAATAAACCCGGACGACCCGCATGTGCGGCGCGCGCTTCAGGCTGGCAACAGCACGAGCGTAGCGTGTGGCGGTCCCCGTCCCAAATTCCCTAGGAGGGAAAGATGTTTTATCTGCCTCTAACTCAAAAAGCCATAACGAGGGCCACGCTCGTCCTTGTTTTCATTTGCCTGTGCAGTGTCCAGATTTTTGCTGCCGGCGACGCAGCGGCGGTGACCACTGCAACTTCTATCGACGCCACGGCGACGATGGAAACAGCCGCCCAACAGCAACCATCACCTGCGCCAGTTGCCGCACCGACGTCTAGTCAAGCAACGCAATCGCAACAGGGCAGGCAGTATGGCCAACCCGGCTTTATCGGCGAACCGATCAATTTGAACGTCGTCAACGCAGACATTCGCGACATTCTCAACTACATCACCGAACAGTATGGCGTGAATTTTGTAATTGACTCTTCGGTTGGCGCCGTGCCGGTGACAGTAAACGTTCAGGATGTTCCCTGGAACGTCGCGCTGGATGCCGTACTTAAGGCGAATCGTTTGGGCATTGAAACAAGTGGCAACATACTGCGAGTAGCGACCACGGAAGTGCTCGCGAAAGAATCAGAAACACAGAAAGTGATCAACGATTCACGTCTGGATGCGTCTCCGTTGGTAACTGAATTCATTCGTTTGAACTACGCACGCGCGTCGGGCACATTGGCCCAGGCCGCCGGTTCCACCGGCGCGTTCTCAGGTGGCTCAACCAACCTCAGCTTCAGTGGTGGAGCGGGTGGAGACGCTACCGGGGGCAGCGGCGACCAGGGCTTGTTGCCGATCATTTCGCGCAGACTTTCGCGCCGAGGCTCGATCGAGGTCGATGGCCGTAGCAACACGCTTATCATCACTGACGTTAAAGAAAATATCGATGCGATTCGTCAACTGGCTGCGATTCTGGACCAACCGGAACCGCAGGTCGAGATCGAAACACGAATCGTTATCGCGCAGCGCAACTTCAGCCGCGATCTCGGCGCCCAACTTTCAGCCGGCGTTGTTAACTTCGGTCGCGGAGGTTTGGCTAATATCTCTACGCTTCCCGCTACTTCGACCACTACCGGAACTGGCGGAGGAGGAGGCGGCGGCGGAACAGGTACCGCGGGGGTACAGAGTGGTCCAAACCCGTTCGGAGTCTTCGGAGGACTTAGTGGGACCAATCAACCGCTCGGCTCTCTTGGGGCAGCCGCGGCCAGCACAGTCATCGGTTTGACGACTGGGCTTTTCGGCTCGGCGCAAATCAGCGCATTGATAACTCTTGCAGAAACCAGAGGCGAAGCGAAAACAGTTGCAACGCCGCGCGTCACTGCCTTGAACAACCGTCCGGCGCAAATTGAAAGCGGCTCGCAGATTCCGGTGCAAACGACCCAGGCTGCCAGCGGTACCGCGGTTGTCACCACGACTTTCGTTTCTGTTCCTTTACGTCTTTCAATCACACCGCAGATTACCGATGTGGGCACTGTTATTCTCCGCGTTACCATTGAGAACAACACAATCAACACCGGTATCGCAGTAGGTGGCGTACCCGGCATCGACACACAGCGAATGCAGACAGAAGTGCTCGTGCCAGATGGCGGCACCACCGTCATGGGTGGCGTGCTGGCAGATACCGAAGGCGAGACGCGACAGCGAACGCCCGGCCTTGCTTCGATTCCCATTATTGGAAACATGTTCAAGCGCAAACTGACGACGCGCCAGAGCAGCGAGATCCTGTTCTTCATCACGCCGCATATCTATCGGCCTGATTACCAAGGTCGGCCAACTGCCGGAACCATCAGCACTGGACCGCGAACCACAACTATCTCGCAGCCAGTACCTTTGGGCAATCCGTCGAGCAACACTCCGACACCGACGCAGTTGCAGCAGCAACAGACGCCTCCGCAATCAGCGCCTCCAGGCCTGAACGCTCCGGCGCCAAATGCTCCTCCAGCAAACACGCCCAGTGCCCGTCCTGGCACCTTAGGTGGTCAGCGTCCATAGGGGAAAAATTCGTGTTCAAGGAAGTATTAGAAACAATAATTGAGCGCACCGAGGGAAGCCTCGGTGCACTCATTATGGGTATCGATGGCATTGCCGTTGAGCGTTCGCTAAAGCAGGCAGGCCAGGAAGCAAACCTCGACATTGCGGCAGCGGAGTTTACTTCACTGGTGCGAAATGCGCAGAAGGCCGGTAAAGACACGGGTCTCGGAAACGTGCGCGAACTGGTCATCTCGCTCGATGATGCTGTGCTGTTAATACGATTGTTGGGACAAGAATACTTTGTCGTTCTGGCGATAAGTCCCGAAGGAAACCTTGGTCGGGCTCGCTTTGAGCTACGCAAGGCCGAGCTACAGATTGCCGGCGAGTTTGCGATGTAAACACATTCACACCTAACTCTTACAGAGCCGCTTCTTCGGAGGCGGCTTTTTTGTTTGTTGAGGACTTGCAGACCGTACTGGGTTAAGGCAAACGAACGTAAGGCATGCCGCGCAGAATGATTCTCTGCCGGCGAGCGACGCGACGGGGATTGACTCGCGGATTAAAAACGGTGCGCGGATTCGGAATCATGGCCGCGAGAAAAGCAGCTTCATTTGCGCTGAGCGCTGATGCGGGCTTGTGAAAATAATGTTGAGCCGCGGCTTCTGCTCCATAAATACCATCGCCCCACTCAATAACGTTTAAATACAGTTCCAAAATGCGGCGCTTGTTTAGTTCACGTTCCAGGAAAATGGTAAGAATTGCTTCCTGACCCTTGCGGAAAAAAGATCGTTGCGACGAGAGATAGAGATTCTTGGCCAGCTGCTGCGTAATTGTTGATGCGCCACGTTTGAAGTCCGGAAGGTTCGGCAACCAGTCGTCATTCTCACCTTCCTTCTGTGCTTCCTTAGCTGCTTCACGCATGCCCTGATCCCAAACCTTTTGAATGGCTCCATAATCAAAGCCACTATGAGTTACGAAATTTGTGTCTTCGCCGGCCAGTACCGCACGCTGAAGGTTTGGAGAGACTCGCTCGAGCAATAGCCATACTTGTTCACGCTTTGGCGCCCGCCCTTGAGACCGGGCTTCCTTTGAGCGCGCCTCGATAAGAGAAGTCGATAACGGCGTTTCTGTTTTCAAACGCGATATGCGTATGAACAAAATCGCCTGGTAGGCGAGGAAACCCAACAGGACGCCGGCAAGAATTAGAAAGAGAGTCTTGAAGATTTTGCGCATGTTCAGCGAGAGCGTTGGCGCGGATCAAGGTACTCGCGCAGCCCATCGCCGATGAAGTTAAAGGCGAGCACGGTCAGCGCTATCGCAATGCCGGGAAAGATCAACGCGTGTGGGGCTGCCTGAAGCGTGGAGAGGTCACGCGCTTCTTCAATCATTACGCCCCATGACGGGGCCGGCGGCGGTACACCCAAGCCAAGAAACGAAAGTGCTGCTTCCGCCAAAACCGCGCCGGCCATGCCGAGGCTGGCCTGCACGATCAACGGTTGAATAGCGTTCGGCAATATATGGACCATCAGGATGCGCCTGTCACTAGCTCCCAACGCGCGCGCCGCCTGAACGAAGTCGTATTCGCGGACTTTCAAGACCTGTCCCCGAATCAAACGCGCGTAGCCCACCCAGCCAATAACGCACAGCGCAAAGATAAGTTTATTCAAACCGGCGCCCAAAAACGCGACCATCGCAATGGCCAGCAGTAATCCAGGGAAGGCGAGGAAGACGTTAAAGACGTAGCCCGATACTATGCGGTCGATCCAGCCCCCGTAGTAGCCTGCGAGGGCACCCAGAGTCGTCCCCACAAAAGCCGATACCGAGACGACAACTATGCCGACTTGAAGCGAGATTCGGGCTCCAAAAACCACCCGTGAAAAAATGTCTCGACCAGTAGAATCAGTTCCGAAGAAGTATTGAGCCGATGGGGGAAGGTAGCGAAGAGAAAGATTAGTTGCTCCTACATCGTGCGTGGCGATCCACGGCGCGAACAGTGCGACGATCACGAGCACCGCAACAATAACGAGGCCGACGATAGTTAGACGGTTCATAAAAGTCTGCTGGTCTTTGGCCTTTTGGCTTTGGTCTTAGCCTTTTGTACTCCGCACAGCTGCACGCTGTTTCAAAGGCCAAAGACCAAAGCCCAGCGGCTAAGATACTCGAATCCTGGGATCCAACCACCGATACACCATGTCGGTAAGCATATTGGCTACTATGTAAGTGATGCTGATCACGAGGACGCATCCCTGGACCACGCGGTAGTCGCGTTTGCCGATTCCGTCTTCCACCAGGAGAAGTCCCAAACCAGGCCAGCCGAATATTTTTTCAGTGATGATTGCACCGGCAAGCAAAACGCCAAGCTGCAAACCAAGAATCGTCACTACCGGAATCAACCCATTTTTCAAGACATGTTTGTAAACAACCTTCGTTTCGCTTAACCCTTTTGCGCGAGCGGTGCGAACGTAGTCTTCGCCCATCTCCTCAATAACTGACGAGCGCACCATGCGTGTAAGAATCGCTGCCAGCGCGGCGCCCAGCGTGAACGATGGTAAAATGAAATCAGTCCAGTCGAAACGACCCGACGGCGCCAGCCAGCGAAATTTAACCGCGAAAACGTAGACCAACATTGGCCCAATAACGAAACCAGGCAGACTGATCCCAATGAGCGCAACAATGGAGGCAAGGTTGTCGATCCATGTGCCGCGATTCTTTCCTGCGATTACGCCCAGCGGAATCGCGATGAGTACTGCAATCAACAAGGCCGATAGTGCAAGTTGAATAGTGGCCGGATAGCGCTCGAGTATTAGTTCGATGACGGGACGATCCGTACGAAAAGAGCGGCCCATGTCACCATGAAGCAGGCGAACCCAGTAATCGGTGTAGCGATTGTTGGCGCCGTGCCATTGAAGGTGGCGGTTTTCTTGTGCGTCGCGGGGAAAGGAAAAGAAGAATGGGGGGCGGTCAAGCCCATGCAGTTGGCGAAACTGCTCGAACTGCTCGGGTGTCGCTTGTTCACCGAGAACAGCAACGGCCGGATCACCTGGCACCAGTTCGATCAGTAGCGTAACTAACGAGACAACTGTCCAAACGACGAGCAGAAAGATTGCGAAACGCCGCAGCGCCGAGAAAACTTTATACTTAAAAACTGAACGCACTCTGGCGTGTCTCGATTAACGGAAGGATCAAAATCGCGAGGATAATAGCATACGACTAGGATAGACATTCCCGGCCGAGAAAGTTGTGATTGCCGGAGTTCGACGAAGGAACCGAGCATCTTTAATAATAAGAACGTAGCCTGCGAGGAAGCTGGAAATGAGTGCGTGGCCCCGACAACCGTACACTCGCCAGGAATTCCTCCAGGCTACGCTCTTATGGTTACAAGCACCTGTGCTTGTAACCAATCTTTAGTAAGACAGACCTTGGCGTCTGTCTTCATTTCGCTCGGACGGGCAAGAATCCCTGTCCTAGTTTGGACGCCTGCCAAGATGCAGGGCCGCAATCCCGCCAGTCAGATTCTGAAAAGTGACCTCGGTAAAGCCAATCCTCTTCATCATCTCTGTAAGGGAACTCTGGTCCGGAAAGCGCGCTACCGAATAAGGTAAATACTGATACGCGCTTTTCGACCCGCTTATCCACCCACCAAACAACGGCAGAATCTTTGTAAAGTAAAGACGGAACAATGGTCGTAAAATCGGTGCCTGGGGCCTTGAAAACTCAAGTACCGCGACTGTTCCGCCCGGTCGCAAAATTCTTAGTAATTCTCTTAAGCCTTCTTCGAGGCTCGCAAGGTTGCGAAGACCAAAAGCTATGGATACGCCATCGAACGACTGATCGCCAAAAGGAAGGTTCAGCGCATCTCCTTCCACGAAAGGAATCGTCAGTCCCCGATCTTTGGACTTGGCAGCAGCGATCTCAAGCATGGGCCGGCAGAAGTCCAGTCCCACCACCTCGGCCTCTATCCCAGCATCTAATGCCAACGAAAGATCGCCCGTCCCGCACGCTACATCAAGAATGCGAGCGTCAGAGACCGCCAACCTTGTGGCCACTCTCTTTACTAACAGGCTTCGCCAGCGCCGATCGACGTTACCCGAAAGCACGTGATTTAAAAGATCGTAACGAGTGGCGATCGCCGCGAACATTTCGCGGATGCGTTGCGCTTGCTCGCGTTTCTTTGCGCTTTCTTCGTCAGACACAGTTAAGCGAAAGTTGCTGTTGATATGGTTGCAGGCAGGTTGCGAATGAAATGTGATTACTCAGGTTTCGGTGATGTGAGCGGCTTGGCTGACTTCGGATCAGTTTTCACGTTGGAAGATGCGGGAAGTTCACCAAAGAGTTCTATCTTCCCGTAACGCTCGAGCTGTGGTTTGAGAACTTCGGAGTTTCCAATCACTGCTGATGCAAGCGCTACCTCCCAAAATAACCGATTCGCCGCTCGTTTTAGATCGCTCGCAGAGACTCTTGACAGCGCCTCCAGCTGTTCGTGAGCGGTTTTGACTGAATACGTATCAACGTCGAGCCAGGCCTCGGCAGCACCGTCTTTTGTGCCGATGTGTTTGTTGAGCGCGGCGATGGCTTGGCTCCTCGCTGCTTCAAGCTCTGCTTCAGTTACAGGTTGCGTGTTTAGTGACTTTACTACCTCTTGTGCAATCGAGAGGGTTTTGGCAGCCAACAAGTTGTCCACGCTTGCCCCCAAGACAAACCAGCCGGGTAACGCAAACGCATCGTGTCTGACGAAAACCGGGTTACGCGCCAAGTCCGGAAGAAGTGTTTCCCAACGCTTCAGGGCGACGAGGGCGAGCAACGACGCGGCCTGAGCATCCGGATCGTTGCGAGCAAAACCACGCACTGCCAGTCGGACTTCAGCACTTTGGTCCGCTGGCGCATTCATGATTAGTATGCGTGCATCGGGTACGGCGGGCTGTTGAAAGGTTGCGGGAACGACTCTTTCACTTTTGCGCCAGCCACCGAGTAATTGGCGCAGGGCGCGGTTAACGCGCGGGCGCTCAACACCACCGATAACCACCAGGGTGGCATTGTTGGGATTGAGAAAGCGTTCGCGCGCGATCATAAGATCGCCACGTTCGATCCGCTCGAGCGATTCGACCGTTCCTGTGTAAGGACGGCCATAGGGAAAATCGCCAAAAAGCCTGGAGGCAATAGCCCGGTCCGCCAAGATCGTCGGCGAAATGCCCGTGTCCTTTATTATCTTGACGCGGCCATCACGGGCCCGCGCAACGTTTTCAGGCGTCAGTTGAGTTGTCACTAGTGCGGTGCGGAGAATCTCAGCCATTTTTTCAAACTGCTTAGCCTGGCCTTGCATGGTGATGGTTATAGAGTCGTAATCCGTCGTCACGTTGAGCCGTCCCTGCATTTCTTCGGTGAAGTATTCGCGGGTTGCCGGATCGGGAAAGAGTAGATCACCCAAGAGTGCCATGCTGCCCGCTTTGGCCGAGAGATCAAACGCGGCGCCACTATTGATTCGTAGCTTCAGCAAAACCTCCTGGTCGCCGGGTCGCGTAAGCACTAAAACACGCAGGCCATTCAACAGCTGGAACCGCTCGGGAGTGGCCGACGACTGCGGATAGACGAGCGTTTGAGAAGCCGCAGCAATCGAGAGCAGCAGCGCCATCTTCCTAAGAAAACCACTAAATGCAGCGACGTTCATAAGGTTCCCGATTGAATAATGTCCAGCTCAGGCCGTCATTTGGGCCAAAAAGGGAGGCGAAAACATCTTAGAGGTACGATATTTAGTCGTCAACCGTTTGCCTTCTAAATGCATCCAAAGCCTCGGGTTGAACAGTATTGGCCACCTGTTAAGCTTGAACAAGCTCACAACATGACCGCTGTACGCAGTTTACTCGGCCCGGTTATTTGAAATGCCGCCTCGGGCGAACGAAAGTTGAAGGAAAGCCGTATCCTTTACCTGTTTGTCGGTAATACTAGTAGGAAGCGATTCCTGCAGAATCGAGTGGCGATTGCCAGAGAGAAACACAGACGAATTTTTGCTTGAATCGGCAGGAGCGGGCGACGCGGCCGCCTTCCAGGAGTTGTATGAACGGCATCGAAAACCAGTGTTTCGTTTTGCCTACCGATTGTCAGGCAACGTCGAAAATGCGGAAGACTTAACCCACGATTGTTTCCTGAGTTTGATAAAGAGGGTAGCGAGTTTCGATCCCGGGCGGGCGTCCTTGCGCACCTATCTGTTGGCGGCCACCCGGAATCTTTGGCTTAAGCAGTTGCGCACCTTGGGTCGAGAGTCGGCGCTGGATGAATTCGATGAGAATGACTTTATAGCCGTCGGTAAGGCGCCGCTCGGTAGATTGCTGGAGAACGAATTGTCCCAAACCGTGGCGGAAGCGGTGGCAAACTTGCCCCATTTACAGCGCGAAGCGTTAGTTCTTTTCGAATATGAAGGAATCTCGCTGAACGAAATCGCGAGCATGGTGGGCAGCGATGTTGGCGCGGTAAAAGCAAGGCTCCACCGGGCCCGCGCACGGCTGAGGAAAACGCTGCAACCTTATTTGAATAGCCACAGGGAAATTGTTACTTTGGAGAAGGCTTGAAATGAGCAGCATTGACCCGGGAGACAGCTTTATCTCGGAAGATGATTTGAAGAGTTTGCTTGATCGCTGGATTGCTCCAGAACCTTCAAAAGAACTCGATCAACGCGTCGCAAACAGTTATTATCAGGAGTTTGGAAACGCAGATACTGCAAATTCAGTACTGCTCCCCCAAAGCCAAAAAGAGGTACGTGAAATGAAGTTTTGTTCCACTTGCAGAGAAGAGTTCGCGGATAAGTTCAGCTTTTGTCCCGTGGATGGCACCCCCTTAAACGCACCTATTGCGGAACCGGAAAAGAAGGTCGCGAGTAACCCGACCTTTACTGACCGCATCGCCGCGCCGGTTCTCGCCGGGGCAGCGGGTGCTGCTGTTTTGCCGCGTGGCGAATATCACCTGACATTTATCGACGATGCAGGATTGATGGCGCGGCTGAGCCTGGTACTTCGCGAAGTGGCCCATGAATCGGAATTAACGTGGCCCGAATTCAAGCGCGACCCATTCGGCTTCTCGAAGCGCATGATCACCGGCTATGGCCAGGCGGGGTGGCGTTTTCTGTCCCAGCCAAATGTTGCAACGGGTGTTTTGACGGCACTGTTTGTGTTGATCACAGCGGTGTTTGGAGTTCTGTGGCTTGATCGGGTGCAAACGCGCCAGGATCAGGAACGGGCAGCGGCGGAAGAATTAGTTGTCGATCAATTGATCGATATACCCGCTGACCAGCCTACTCCAGACGAAGGCACGGCAGGACAAGCTAAAGGCGACGGTGGCGGCAGCAAGCCAAAACAGGAAAAGGCCGGCGGTGGCGGCGGTGGTGGGCGACAGGAACAGAAACCCGCATCGTTTGGAAAAACCCCGCAAGCTTCACTGACGATTCCGCAGGTTGTGGCTCCAGACCCGAAACCGCCTGCGTTAAAGAATCCGTCCTTACCCGTAGCGGCCACGATTGTTGCCGATCCAATGTTATTTCCACCGGATACCCGCAATCTTAACTACGGTCTGCGCGAGTCCAAAAGCACTGACCCATCTTCAGGTCCCGGCACGGGCAATGGTATGGGCACTGGAACCGGTGGCGGTATGGGACCGGGCGAAGGTGGTGGTTACGGACCAGGTCGCGGCGGCAACACTGGCGGCGGCGATCGCAATGACGGTGGTGGTGGTCCCGGCGGCGGCGGTGGCGGTACGGACTATAAGAAGGTGTTTAGTGGTAAGGACGTTAATACCAAGGCCCGCGTCTTATCCAAGCCGGAGCCTCAGTACACCGAAGATGCGCGCAAGAACCAAATAACTGGGACAGTGATCCTGCGTGCGGTGTTCACATCCGGTGGGCAGGTTACCAATATAAGTGCTAGATCTGGGTTACCGTTTGGATTAACTGAGCGGGCAATCGCGGCAGCACGGCAAATCAGGTTTGTGCCAGCCACCAAGGATGGACGCCCCGTATCCATGTACATCCAACTGGAATACAACTTCAACCTTTATTAAGGTGTTCTCCAACAGTAAAAAGGGCGGCGACTGGATTCAGTTGCCGCCCTTCTTGTTTTAGCCACTGCCAAACTAGTTTTTTGGCTAAGGCGACAATCTATCAACGAAGCGCTTCATTCGTTTCACGCCTTCGCGCAGCTGCTCCATCGAAGTAGCGTAGGAAATACGAATACAACCCTCAGCACCAAAGGCAGCGCCGTCTGTTACAACCGTCTGTTCTTCTGCCAACAAACGTGCCGCAAATTCCGCCGAGCGTTTCACTTCCGCGTTCAAGCAGTTTCGCACGTTGGGAAAAACATAAAACGCGCCTTCAGGCTCGGCGCAACTTATGCGCGGAATCTCTTTCAATGCATTTAACAGCCACGCTCGCCGCGAGGTGTACTCAGTAAGCATCGCAGCCACAGAATCCTGGGGCCCATTCAGTGCCTCGACTGCCGCACTTTGCGCAATCGAGTTTGCATTGCTGGTTGAGTGTCCCTGGACCTTCAACATTGCGCTGGTCCATTCGCGCGGCGCCAGCGCATAGCCGATCCGCCAACCCGTCATCGCATATGTTTTTGAGAATGAACCGGCGATGCAAAGACGTTGTCGCAGTCTGTCAGGCAAAGCAGCCGCACTGAAAACTTCCGCCGGCGGGTAAACAAAACGCAAATAGCATTCGTCCGAAACCACGTAGATGCCGCGCTCGGCCAATAGCTCCATGATTCGTTCGAATTCGCCGGGCGGAATAACGCGGCCTGAAGGATTGTTCGGCGAGTTGAGTATTATCAGTTTGGTGCGCGGGGTTATCGCTTTCTCAACCTGCGCGGCCGTCAGCAAAAAGCAAGTTTCTTCCGTCTCAATAAATACCGGCGACGCGCCTGCAAAAATTACAATCTCCGGAAAGGTCACCCAGTAAGGTTTTGCCAGCAGCACTTCGTCGCCCGGATTTACGAGCGTCACAACGGCATTAAATATCGCCTGCTTGCCCCCCGAAGTTCCCATCACTTCTGATCGCTCATAGCCCGCGCCAAACTCGCGTTGGTAAAAGTCGATGATCGACTGTTGCAGTTCGCGCGTGCCTGCGGTCGCGGTGTATTTTGTGCGGCCCGCGATCATCGCCCGATCAGCAGCTTGTTTAATATTGTCCGGGGTATCGAAATCCGGCTCACCTGCACCAAAGTCGACAACGCTGACACCCTGCGCGCGCAAAGCTTCGGCCGCCTGAATGGCAGCAAGAGTGGACGAGGCCTGCATCTTCGCGACGTTTTCTGAAACTGGAAAAAGCGATGAAGCTGGTTTAGTCATTGGCGCTCTGTCTAACCTTCCGTTTCATGCGCGCTTCCACCACCGGCGGCACTAATCCATCGAGTGTGCCACCCAACTGAAATACTTCTTTGACTAGTCTCGAGCTGACGTAAGAGTACGTTTCGGCAGGCATCATGAAAACGGTTTCTATCGAAGGCTCCAGCCGCCGGTTCATCAATGCCATCTGTAGTTCATATTCATAGTCAGAAATCGCCCGGATGCCGCGCACGATCGCGTTTGCCTGTTGGGCAACCGCATATTGGACCAGTAGCCCCTGGAAATGATCAACATGAACTTTGCAGGAACCACGATCAATTTGTTGCAACACCTGCGACAACATTTCTCGTCGCTCCTCAATGGTAAAAAAGGGCTGCTTTTCAGGATGGACCAGGATAGCTACGATGATCTCATCAAACAACTTGCAACCTCGTTCGATGATGTCAAGGTGTCCGTTAGTGACTGGATCGAATGAGCCGGGGTAGATTGCGCGTCGCATGGTGGGAAATGGTAAGGGCTAAACCGTAAAATGGGAAATGAAAACTCCTGTTGGTCCGGCGTCGTTGGCCCTAATAGCTTGACAGTCTTACGGTGCGATGCTTCAATGACTGCCGGACCAAACGTGGTGAGTTAAGGCGACTTGCGGCCACGTAAAACAATCGGCTAAACAGCTCGGCGAGTCTTGACTTAACAGGACTGACGAAAAGGCTTTGGCAAGCCCCGCGTTGTTTGGCGCGGGGCTTTTGTCATTGCCGATTGCCAATTGCCGAATGCCGATTGAAAGGCAAGGGCGGCGGGCATAAAAGGCTGTGATTAAATTCGAAACTAGCAAACGGAAAATCGGCAATTGGAAATCGGCAATCGGAAATGAGTGATTTTCTCGACACATTAAAGGAGCGCATCGTCGTCTTTGACGGCGCGATGGGCACCAACCTGCAGGTCCAAAATCTCACGCTGGAGGATTTTGGCGGGCTACGGTTTGAAGGCTGTAACGAGAACTTACTCGTCACCCGGCCCGACGCGGTGGAAAACGTCCACGTCGCGTTTCTCGACGTTGGCTGCGACGTAATCGAGACCAATTCATTCAACGGGACGCCTGTAGATTTTGCTGAATACGACATGGCCGATAAGGCGTATGACATGAACGTCCTGGCCGCTCGTCTAGGCAAACGTGTTGCCGCAGATTACTCAACCAAGGACAAACCTCGCTGGGTCGCGGGCTCAATGGGCCCAGGCCGCAAGCTTCCGACGCTCGGTCATATCACGTTCGCCGATCTCCGAGCGGCGTATGCCGAACAAGTACGCGGGCTCCTGGATGGCGGCGTAGATCTCCTGATAGTCGAGACCTGTCAGGATTTGCTGCAAACAAAAGCGGCGCTCGGCGCAATCTTTGCGCACTTTGAGAAGCATCGTGTGCGCGTTCCGGTTATCGCGCAGGTCACCATCGAGGTGTTTGGCACGATGCTCAATGGGACCGAGATTGGTGCCGCACTAACTGCGTTGGCTCCATTTCCGATCGATGTAATCGGTATGAACTGTGGGACCGGTCCGCGACACATGACCGAAAGCATTCGCTACCTGTGCGAGAACGCCCCGCTGCCAGTGTCGGTGCTGCCTAACGCCGGATTGCCTTCTGTGGTTGAAGGCAAAATGCATTACGACGAGACCCCGGAGACTTTCACGAATCAAGTCATTCACTTTGCCAGTGACTTCGGTGTGAACGTGGTTGGTGGTTGCTGCGGCACGACGCCAGCTCATCTGAAGTTAGTGGTCGAAGCAATGCAGCGCATTTCACCGAAGAGCCGCGACGCAAAACTTATCCCGGCTGCTTCGTCGATCTATTTTCAACAACCGTATGTGCAGGATGCCTCGTTTCTAATTGTAGGCGAGCGAGTAAACGCCAGCGGCTCTAAGAAGATGCGCGACCTGCTCAACGCCGAAAATTGGGATGGACTGGTTGCTTTGGCAAAAGAGCAGGAGCGCGAAGGCGCACACGTGTTGGACGTGAACGTCGACTTCGTGGGCCGCAATGGCGAGAAGGATATGCACCAGCTTGCCTCACGACTTGTAACAAATATCAAGCTGCCGCTGATGTTTGACTCCACCGAGTGGGAGAAGATGGAAGCCGGTCTGCAGCACGCCGGTGGTAAGAGCATTCTGAATTCGACGAATTATGAAGACGGCGTGCCGCGTTTCACGAAAGTCATTGATCTCGCGAAGCGCTACGGCGCCAGCGTTGTCATTGGAACAATCGATGAAGAGGGGATGGCGCGAACTGCTGATGGGAAATTTGCCATCGCCAAACGAGCGTACGAACAGGCAACAGGTGAATTAGGTCTTCCGGCCAGTGACATCTTCTTCGATCCGTTAGCACTTCCGATATCGACCGGCATTGAAGAGGACCGCCGCAACGCGCTGGAGACAATCGAAGGAATCCGTCGAATTAAAAAGGAATTAACCGGCTGTTTCACAATTCTCGGCGTCTCCAACATCTCATTTGGATTGAATCCGGCTTCTCGTGTCGTATTAAACTCCGTGTTTCTCCACGACGCAGTAGAAGCTGGCCTGGATGCCGCAATAGTTAACGCCAGCAAGATTGAACCGCTGAATCGAATCGGTGAACAGGAGCTGAAAGTCGCGCGTGACTTGATCTACGACCGGCGCGAGTTTGAGGGAGATGTTTGTACTTATGATCCGCTGACCGCGTTCACGACATTGTTTGAAAACGTGAAGAGTAAGGCCGCGAAGAAGGAATCCAAGGGTGCGACTGTTGAAGAACGTCTTAAGAATCACATCATCGACGGCGAAAAGATCGGGTTGGAAGCAGAACTCACCACGGCGCTGGAAGCATATCCCGCGCTCGATATCATCAACAATATCCTGCTTGGGGGTATGAAAGTCGTCGGCGATCTCTTTGGTAGCGGGCAGATGCAGCTACCGTTCGTCCTGCAGTCAGCGGAAGCGATGAAAGCGGCCGTGCGTTTTCTGGAACCTTTTATGGAGAAGAAGGGTGGGGCAACGGCGAAGGGCACCTTGGTGCTCGCCACTGTCAAAGGCGACGTTCACGACATTGGGAAAAACCTTGTCGACATCATTCTCACCAACAACGGTTACAAAGTAATAAATCTCGGCATCAAGCAGCCCATTGACAATATTCTCCAGGCGCAGGAGGAACACCAGGCGGACGCGATTGGCATGAGTGGGTTGCTGGTAAAGTCTACTTTGATCATGAAGGACAATCTCGATCTCATGAACGAGCGCGGCATAACCGTGCCGGTAATTCTTGGAGGCGCAGCATTGACCCGTCGCTACGTAGACGAGGATCTGAAGTCTATCTATAAAGGCAGCCTTTACTATGCCGGTGATGCATTTGCCGGATTACACACGATGGATAAGCTCGTCGGCGGTAACGGCGAACAAGTAATCACTGCGGATCTTACGAAGGCGGCAGCGGCAGCGGGCGCCACCCAGGGCGAGCAGACTGAAGACATAGAAGATCGCGTCGGAGAGGAAGCGAAGCTCGGCATCAGTAAGAGAGCAAAGCCGCGCGGAGCAATAAGCGACGGCGATACGAGGCACACGACGCGCTCCGCGATTCGCACCGATGTCCTGATTCCTCAAGCTCCGTTTTACGGTTCCCGTGTGGTCGACAATATCGATCTTGACGACGTGTTTTCCTTCGTGAATGAAACCGCCCTGTTTAAAGGGCAGTGGCAGTTCAAACAGGGACGCAGACCGGCGGAAGAATATCAATCACTTGTGCGCGAGACGGTGCGTCCTATTTATGAAGGGCTCATAGAAAGAAGTAAGCGCGAACAGCTATTACTGCCGCAGGTTGTTTACGGATATTTTCCCGCGCAATCATCGGGTAATGACCTGATAGTTTACGAGGACGATCAGAAAATTGAGCGTCTGCGTTTCACTTTTCCGCGCCAGCCTGCGTCAAAGCACCTTTGCCTGGCCGACTTTTTTGCGTCCGTAGAATCGGGCCGCATGGATGTAGTTGCATTCCACCTCGTTACCATGGGGCGTCGTGCCAGTGAGTACGCGCATGAGCTGTTCAAAAGCGACAACTACGCCAACTATCTTTATTTCCATGGGCTAAGCGTAGAAGGCGCCGAGGCCCTTGCTGAATTTTGGCACAAGCGCATTCGCGAGGAGTTGGGCATTGCCGACGACGATGCAGCCGATATAAACAAGCTTTTCCGCCAGCAATATCAGGGTTCACGTTTTAGTTTTGGTTACCCGGCTTGTCCCAATCTTGAAGACCAGGCGAAACTTTTCGAACTGCTCGAACCAGGCCGCATCGATGTAGAACTAAGTGAAGAATTTCAACTCGAGCCTGAGCAATCCACTTCCGCCATCATTGTTCATCACCCGGAAGCGAAATACTTTTCGATCGACTAAAGATAGTCCAATGTCCAAAGTCCAAAGTCCTGTGCCGCGAGCATCTTCCGAAGTAGAAGTGAAGTCACGCGACAAAGATTTTGGACTTTCGACTTTGGACATTGGACTATTCCCCGAACCCACGCCTGAAGAATTTGCTGTCTTATCATCTTTCGAACGATTCGCCTTCAATCTCGTATCTCGGATGAATCAGGGAAACTGGAAACGGTTTTGGACCTGGTGCCAAAGAGTCTTTGGTGCCGGATGGATCCATTTTTCTACTTACAACCTGATGCAGGTTTACGGTTTGGAGAATGTTCACGCGCTTTCTCCGAAGCGGCCTGTTCTGCTGGTCGCAAACCATCGTTCGTTTTTCGATATGTATACCGTATCGACGGTACTCTTTCGCAACACACAGTGGCGGAAACAGCTTTTCTTTCCAGTGCGCGGCCGCTTTTTCTACCAGGGGCCGTTAGGATTGTTTGTGAATCTGGTAATGGGCTGGTGGTCCATGTACCCGCCGTTCTTCGCTTCGGGTGAGAAACCGCTGGTAAACAGGCGAGCGTTTGATAAGTATTCGTTTGCGTTACTTACAAGCCTTTGTCGCCAGGGTGCGGGCAATATTATCGGTTTTCACCCCGAGGGTACCCGTAACAAAAGCTCCGATCCATATTCATTTCTGCCGGCGCAGCCAGGGGTCGGCAAACTGATCAAGGACGCTGCGCCGCAAGTCGTTCCGGTTTTTATTGCCGGCCTGGGAAACGATTTGCCGAAGCAGGTGATGGGGAACTGGACCGGCGGCGAAAAGATTCGCATCCATTTTGGACCTCAACTCGACTTGAGTGATTACTTGTCGCGCAAGGACCGGGCACGAACGTACAGAGAGATCTCCAAGTTTGCCATGAGCAAGATTGCGGAGCTGGGTGAAGAAGATCGTCGATTGAGTCTCGGGAGAGAATAAGAGCGGGGCAAGCCCGCCTTCCCAACCTAGAGCTGATAGTAGTTGAATTTTGTTAACCCGAGATGGAAAGTCTCTCAAGACGCAATGAATCAAGCTAGTAAGGAGTCTACAGGTCGGTAAGGCGGGCATGCCCCCGCTAAGCGTTAAAATGTCGCTCCCCTTAGTCATCATCAATCCTGCTTCTGCCGGCGGCGCTACAGCCGATGCTTGGCCGAAGATTGCCAGCGAGTTAAGGGCCAACTTTGGCCCTTTCCAACCGGCGTTAACGACCAAACCAGCCGAAGGAATCGAGATAGCGGCCGACGCGGCGCGCAAGGGAACGAAACTAATTATCGCGTGCGGCGGGGATGGCACGATTTCTGAAGTCGCTAATGGGATCCTTGCTTCCGGATGCGACGCAGAGCTGGGAATTCTACCCAGCGGCACCGGAGGCGATTTTCGCCGCACTATTGATATTCCGAACCGTGCCGGAGCAGCCGCCGTGATTTTGCGGGATGGTCAAACTCGTAGCATTGATGTGGGCCGTGCTTCCTACACTACCGGCAGCGTCGAACAGGAAACGCGTTATTTTCTTGGTGTCGCATCGTTTGGAATGAGTGCAGACGTAATCGCCCGCGTAAAAGCCGGGCGACCTCAGTGGCTGCCGGCGAAAGCGCCGCGCTGGCTAACGAGCCGCTTTTCATTTGGCTCGGCCATGCTACAAAGCGCGGCCCGAATGAAACCTACACGCGTGTTAATTCAGCTTGACGACAAATCAGCGCAGCGGACGACGGTGGCAAATCTTTGCGTTGCGAATGCCAAGTATTTCGGCGGCGGGATGAAGATAGCGCCTGATGCAAAGCTGACCGACGGCAAGTTTGACGTCGTTAGTATTGGGGATCTGAGCTTAAGCCGAATACTCGCTAATGCACCTCTATTATATTTTGGTGCGCATTTGAGTATGCCTGAAGTTCAACATGCGCTGGCCGCTAAAATTACGGCCAGTCCGATCGATAAGGATCAGCGTATTCAACTTGAACTTGACGGTGAACTGCCGGGGTTTCTGCCCGCGACTTTTCAAATCGTTCCGCGCGCGCTTCGCATACGTTGTCCCCGCTGAGGTTCCCGAAATCAGAAAACTTCTTGCCAGTAATTCCTGAAACGGGTTATAAATACGCACCGCGCCGCGATTCATAAGACATTTATTGGCACGGGTTCTTCATGTATAGACGAATATCGTGTTCGTGCGCAGAGGGTGATCCCTGCATGGCGGGGAATTGTATATTTCACTCTGTGAGTTCGGTTGAAGTGTATCTTCGGAACTCAATTGAGGGAGGTCGAGGGTAGTGGATACTCGGATTGATCCGCAGTCGTCCGCGGGCGAAGTGCCGAGCACGCCGACGGCCCAGGCGCCTGCAGGTGCCGGGCCGGCTGCGCCTGGACCCCCTCCCGCAGCCGCGCCACCCGCTCGTGCAGTTTCCGGCAGCGCAGCAAAGCCGGTGGGTGCTGTGGTCGAGAGCACACCCGATCCTCCGGTTAACAAAATGCGGCGGCGGATAGTTTGGGCGAGCATTGTCGGATTTCTTACGACGTGCTTCCTGATGTTTCTTCGGTTTTTCCTGCCACGCTCAATCCTTGAACCGTCCAGCGTGTTCCGCGTTGGTTTTCCAGCCGACTACGCGCTTGGCGTGGATACCAAGTGGCAACAGCAGTACCGAATCTGGGTAGATAAGACTTCCGATCGCATGTTTGTGATCTATGCGCGTTGCACCCATCTGGGTTGCACGCCTGACTGGAAGGCAAGCGAAAACAAGTTCAAGTGTCCCTGCCATGGCAGTGGTTACGACAGCGAAGGTATCAACTTTGAAGGACCGGCCCCGCGGCCGATGGACCGCGCGCACGTTGAGCTCGACGCTGAAGGACAGATCGTTGTGGATATCAGCAAGCTCTATGTGTGGCCAAAGGGAGAAAAAAACGAATTCAATGAGCCCGGCGCCTATATTCCGCTTTAGAAGAAATCATGGAAGAGAACCCAGACAAGAAGTCCACTGAAGAACTGACTACCGGTGAAAAGCCCGGCAGTGCCAGCCTGGTTGGACGAGTCAAGGAAAGCAGCACTGCGCTCAAGCAGCGCGCGATCGAGGAGGTCAAGGGATACGCAGATCCGCAGGATACGCAGCTTTGGAAATCGATCTTTCGCGTCTCGCACGATCGTTCCGATCCGCGCAATCGCTCTCTGGCAGTTCTTTCAAACGTCTTTTTGCACCTGCATCCTGCAAAGATCAATCGCGATGCAGTGCGCTATCCGTTCACCTGGGGCATGGGCGGCATAACCTTCTATCTTTTCATTGTGCTTACCTTCACGGGCGTACTGCTGATGTTCTACTACCATCCGACGAAGGCCGACGCCTTTCGCGACATTCTGTATCTCGAGCACGATGTCCCTTTTGGCAAGCTCCTCAGGAACATGCATCGTTGGGCAGCGCACTTAATGGTTATCACGACCTGGCTGCATATGTTCCGCGTCGTGTTGACTGGTTCGTACAAACGTCCCCGCGAATTTAACTGGTGCGTGGGCGTTGTTTTGTTGGTGCTCACCTTGTTGCTCTCCTTCACGGGTTATTTGCTACCCGACGATCAGCTTGGTTTTTGGGCGGTAACAGTCGGCACAAATATGGCCCGCGCCACACCGATGCTCGGTTCGGAAGGGCCATTCGGAGTGCAACTGGGCATGACCCCTTTTAACGACGTGCGATTTGGGCTATTGGGAGGTTCTATAGTTGACTCGAACGCACTGTTGCGTTCCTACATCTGGCATTGCATCGGTATTCCGCTCGTCGCATCGATCTTTATGGCGGTGCATTTCTGGCGTATACGCAAAGACGGCGGCATCTCGGGACCGGCTCCCGTAATGCTTGAATCGGAGATGAAAGCGATCAAGAAGAAATAACGCCGGCAAAGAAGAGGTAGCGCGAAAGATTTGATTGGAGGCTCCATAGAACAACAAAGAATGATTCAAGCAAGAGAAGCTGCAGGTAGGGAAGGGCGGCTTGCCCCCGCTCGGCTTGAGTGTCATTCAACGAGAGTAAACCACCCTCCCCAACCATGAGGTTACGCATCTCGAGTGTTTGATTAGTGGCACAGTGTTCTGTACCTAGAGTGTTTGATTAATGGCAGGTCGATTCAGTCTCAGCAAAGGTACGTTGATCACGCTCGGCGCGGTGGTCGCGCTAGTGCTGCTTGCCGTGTTCTTTGTGGAAGACTGGCATCAACTTTGGAAAATTTCATCGGCGCCGGACAACGTTCCCATCGTTGCGATGTTGTTTCTGGTGCCATTTTTTACCTGGCTTGGAATCAAGCAGTCCCGCGACAACGATCGTTTGATTGTGGCCCTCGAGCAGGATCCCAAACTTTCCAAGACCAGTCATCGCAAGACCGAGCCCTGGCGGCCGGGTTGGGCCAAAGAAATTCACGTTTGGCCTTACCTTGTGCGCATAGAATTTCTGGCGGCGGTGATTGTTACCTTCGTCCTTTTTGTGTGGTCGATAGTTCTTAATGCACCGTTGGAAGAACCCGCCAATCCAAATCTGACAATGAATCCATCGAAGGCGCCGTGGTATTTCCTCGGGTTGCAGGAGATGCTGGTTTATTTCGATCCGTGGATTGCCGGCGTGGTAATGCCTTCGCTCATCATGGTTGGGTTGATGGTTTTCCCTTACGTGGATTCCAATCCGCTCGGGAACGGCTACTACACGCTCAAGCAAAGACGCTTTGCCGTAGGCATGTTTGTCTGGGGCTTCCTGATGTGGATCCTCCTGATTGTTATCGGGACCTTTATCCGTGGACCCGGTTGGATCTGGTTCTGGCCAGGGCAGACGTGGGATCACAACGCCGTGGTGTTCGACAAAAACGTAGACCTTCACGACTGGATTGCAACAAGCCGCATAGGCAAGACGTTGCACTTGGGATTCCTGGCTGCGGATCCGTGGAAGTTTATATTTGGCTTTCTGGTGGTCAGCGGCTTTTTTATATTGGGCGCACTGTTTTTCCACTGGCTGATGACGGTGGATTTCAAAAAGCTTTCACTGCGACCGCTGCGGTTGTTCCCGCAGGATCCGTTTGAGCAAAAGCTTTTGGCCCGGACGAGCCTCCTGCAATACCTGACCTTCCAGTTTTTCGCGGTCAGTGTTTTGCTGGCGATGCCGGTGAAACTAATACTGCGTTTGGCACTGACAATTAAGTACGTTTGGGTTACACCGTGGTTCAACATCTAAATCGTGGCACAGCCTTCAGTCTGTGGTCGTTGAAGACACAGACTAAAATCTATGCCACTTAGCAGAGAGGCGAGGGGAGACGCGTTTAGTGGCTGAGGGTCCGGAAACCACCGAGTCGTTGGTGAAAAGAGAAGCGGACGTTCCGGGGCGGGATCCGATCGTGAGTCGCTCGACGAGCGGCATCATGCTCGTCTGCGCGCTGTTGCTCACGTTCTCACTTGCCTGGTCCCTCTATGACGAAGCAATCGGCCAGCGTCCCTGGAAAGGAATCCAGCGGGAGTTTGTCAGCCGCTACACACGCTATTTGAAAAGCATCAAGGCCCAGGCGGGCAAAACAGAAGCAGAAGTCAAAGAGGATCCTGAGTATCAAAAGCTGGATGATTCAGCCAAAGCTGCGCTCGAAAACGTCACGCCGCAAATCAAAGAGATCGATCAGCAGGTCGCCCAAATCCAGACCAAGCTCGATGCCTCAACCGATCCATTTCAGAATCAACGCGGTCGGCTTAGCGTCATAAATTACAACATTGAAACTGCGCCTTCCGCGAAAAAAGATAAGTACCGCCGGCAAGCTAACGAGATCAGAGCGGAGTTAGTCGAAGTAGACTTACCGGCTTCCGCCGGCTCGAACCAAACTGCGACGCAGCGGATGAACTACGAGCAGCTCGAAAAGTTTTACAACGACCTGCGCGATGAAAAGGCCCGCCTGCTTGGTCAAAAGGCAGAACTCCTGAAAGGGCCCAGCGGGCTGGCGAAGAAGCGGGACGACTTTTTGAAACATCACATGCCCGGACTAGGCGCGAGTCAGATCGATGGACTGATCCGCAAGATGGACACGTTTGATTATTCGATCCTGCCGCACCAGATTAGCGTCAATGCATTCGACATCGTCGACCGCTGCGAAGTTTGTCATGTTGGTGCTCGCGAGCCACTCGACATCCGTGCGGAAGATTTAGCGCCCGGAGGTCCCGGGAAGAAACCCGACAGCCTGGCGCGCGCTTTCGTTAGTCATCCCAAGAAAGATCTGCTGCAGATTCATAATCCGGATCGGTTTGGGTGTTCCAGTTGTCACTGGGGCAATGGCCGCGCGACAACCAGTGACGTGAAGGGGCACGGGCGGCATAAGTATTGGCTGTGGCCGATGTTTGAGAAAGAAAACACCGAGGCCGGCTGCCAGCAATGTCACGCGAAAGATCGGGTTACGCAAGGCGCCGACACCTTGAATCTCGGCCGCGACCTCTTCTACCAACGTGGCTGCATGGGTTGTCATCGTTATGAAGGGTTCGACCGCGAGGCGGATAACCTGGCGACTACGCGGCAAAATATTAGCCAACTTGAGGATCAGATTACGGCCAATCAAAAGCGGATTCGCATCGATGAGAATCCGCCTGAGGGAACCAGCGATGAAGATGCGCAAAAGATGCTGGCCGAATCGGAGGCGTTGAAAGTTACCAACAGCATTCTGGCTGCGCGCATCGATCAGTTGAACTTGCAGTCTAAGTACCTAATGCAAGATCAGAAGAAAATTGGGCCAAACCTGAAGGACGTGCGCCTGAAACTGCGCAAGGAATGGGTTCCGCAGTGGCTTTTAGATCCGCAAGGTTTTCGTCCCGGCACCAAGATGCCGACCTTCTGGAGGTTCGCAGCTCCCAGCGGCAATGGTCCATCAATGCGCGATAAAGATGGCGAGGAGCAAATCCAGGCGATTGCTGCCTATCTCTGGCAGGATAGTTTTGATGGCAAGTTACCCCAGCAGCAGCGCGGCGATGCCGCTCACGGCAAAGAACTCTTCGAGACGCGTGGCTGTCTGGGGTGTCACTCGATTGGTGACGAAGGAAACGACACGGGCGGAAGTTTTGCCGCGAATCTGCAAAAGGTGGGCGAGAAAGCAAACTTCGATTACATAGTGCGCTGGATTCACAACCCACGCGAACGCTTTGCTCCATATTGTCCGAAAGAAAAACGGGATCTAACGGCGGACGACTACGCCAAGCACAACTTGCCATATGTGTTTGATACTGAGCTGCATTCGCGCTGCCCCAACGATGGGGCCGAGCTGCAAGTGCAGAACATGACAGTGATGCCAAACTTCCGCCTGTCCGAGACGGATGCGCGCGACATCGCGACGTACCTGTTCTCGTTGTCCTCGCCGCCGCAGTATGCCGACGCTTCGTTCATGGACCGCGCGGACTTGAAAGACAAGGGATTCGGTCTCATCAAGCAATATGGGTGCGCCGGTTGTCACGAGATCAAGGGCTTTGAAGACGAACAACGAATCGGCAAAGAGTTGACCGTCGAGGGTGCAACGCCGATCGAGCGCCTGGACTTTGCCATGCTTACCAAGGAAGCAGAAGAGGGACATGATCCGCTTGGCCTGCATCCGAAAGAGAAAGAAAAACCCTGGTACAACCATAAGGGATTTTTCGAGCACAAGATTACCGAACCCTCTATCTACGATCGGGGTAAGGAAAAAGATCCCAAAGATCGTTTACGCATGCCGCAACCTTTCCTGACTCCTGAATGGCGTAATGCGTTAACAACTTTTCTGCTCGGCAGCGTTGGCTCGGAAGGTTCGAACGTGCCCTCGGCTCTCTTCTATAATCCGGAGGACCAGCGCCGGCAGGACATTCAAAACGGGTGGTGGGTAATAAAGAAATATAACTGCGTGGGTTGCCACCAGGTGCAGGTAGACCAGCGAACAGTAGTTATGGATTTGCCTTTTTACCAAACGCCTGAAGGCAAGGATTTGCTGCCGCCGCGATTGTCCAGTGAAGGCGCGCGTGTTGATCCCAATTGGCTGCTAAGATTCCTTCACGACCCGTCTTTGAGTGGAGAGAAAACTCCGGAACAAACCAGGGCTATCGATAATGCTGCTCGAGCCACTGCTTCGCCGAGCGCTTCGCCCAGCGCCTCGCCAAAACCGGCAGCGCAAACAAGTGGACACTTGAAGCCGCAGCCCGGTCTCGATCGCAACGGTGTTCGTCCGTATCTCAAGTTCCGCATGCCGACGTTTAATTTCTCGCCTAACGAGTTGCAGACCCTAGTGCGTTTCTTCATGGCCATGTCGGGCCAGCAGGAACCTTACATCAAAGAGCCGATGGCTCCGTTAACTGAAGAGGAGAAGCTGGTGGCGCGACAGATGTTCACGTCCGGCACTCCGTGTCTGAAGTGTCACATCACGGGCGATCCAGCCCACGATGCGACGGCGATTGCGCCAAACTTCCTTTTGGCCGGCGAACGCTTGAAACCGGAATGGACCTTCCGTTGGCTGCTGGATCCATCCCAGATCAGTCCGGGCACAGCGATGCCCACCGGTCTGTTTAGAAAAGAGGGAGATCGTTGGGTAATCAATCTGCCGAATCCGCCGGCCAGCGCCACCGCATATCACGATGACCATGCGCTGCTGTTGGTTCGTTACATGTTCCTGTTGACGCCTGACGAACAAAGGCGACTGTTAGCGACGGCGCCCGCGGCTACGGCCGGGCCGCCGCCAACACCGCCGCCCGTAGAGAAGGCAGAAAATAAATTAAGGCGGAGAAGCGGAGAAACCTCACGTAGATTGCGTAGATCAAAACGCACTCCACTTGCGTTTAATGGACGCGTGCGCGCGACTGCCAAAGCGCCGGGAATGTGAATCTTTCGATGTGGGCGCGGTTCTACTTAAGGTAGGTTCCCGTGCTAAAGTTATGCTGAAAGTATCTTGATTTGGAGGAACTGATTATGTCTATGAAGCAGACCAAGGTCTGGCTGACTCTGATGATTGCTCTATCGCTGCTGGGCCTGGCCTCGGCTTGCAGCAAGACGCCTGAAGGAGGCGACAGCGAGCCGGCAGCAACAACAACCGGCAAAGCTTTCACTGCTAAAGGGGACGAAGGAACCGTTACTGGAACGATTGCTTATAACGGCACGCCGCCGGCGCCAAAGAAGATTGATGCTTCCGCCGATCCGGTTTGCGGCCAGAGGAACCCGAACCTCACAACTGAAGACAACGCAGTCAAAGATGGCAAGCTGGCCAATGCTTTTGTTTACATCAAAGATGGCGCTACTGCCGATGGCACGAAGGTGACCGAATACACTTTCACTGCACCTTCGGACACCGTGAATCTGGATCAAAGCGGTTGTCAATACAAGCCGCATGTGATGGGGGCGATGATCAATCAGAAATTGAACATTACCAACAGCGATCCTACCCAGCACAACATCCATTTCACGCCAAAGAACAATCCTGACTGGAACCAATCGCAACCAAATGGCGCACCTGCTTTAACGCACTCGTTTGCGCGCTCGGAAGTGCTGGTACCCGTCAAGTGCAACCAACATCCGTGGATGAAAGCTTACGTTGGGGTGTTGAAGCATCCATTCTTCGCGGTTAGCGCTGAAGACGGCACGTTCACCATCAAGGGTGTACCGCCGGGAACTTACACCGTTGCGGCGTGGAAAGAAGGCGGCGCTACCGGAACAGAAAAAACCATGAGTGTAACGGTACCGGCGAGTGGTAGCGTCAAAGCAGACTTCGCGTTCGGTGAAGCTGCAACCGCTTCAAGCAAACCTGGTCTGGAAATGATGCCCGCGCTCGTGGTACCGGCGCCCGGTCATCACTGATCTGGACTTGCGATTGCCAATTTCCGATTGCCGTTTGAAAACAAAGTAGTTCAGAGCCAACCTTCAGCTTGCTCTCAGCTCGTAAGGGGCAAGCTAAAGGTTGGACTCTAAAAACTGCTTGTCTTTCGCCAAAGACGGCAATCGGAGATTGGGAATCGCGTGACTTTGAATGAGTAAAGGTTTGCATCGTTTCGCGTTGCTGGTCGCTTGCGCGACCTTTTTCTTGATCATCGCCGGGGCGCTGGTGACGAGCCACGACGCGGGACTGGCCACGAACGACTGGCCACTTTCAAATGGCCAGGTGTTTCCGAAAATGGTGGGTAACCTTTTTTGGGAACATGGTCACCGCATGGTGGCTACGACAGTTGGTTTATTGACAATCGGTCTGGTCATTTTTCTTTTCGCAAAAGAGAAACGACGCTGGGTGCGGCGGCTGGGGTTGCTGGCTTTGTTTGGTGTGATCGCGCAGGGCCTGCTCGGCGGATTAACTGTAAAGTTGAGCTTGCCGCTTGCAGTCTCCACCGCTCATGCAACATTAGCCCAGCTCTTTTTCTGTACCACCGTTAGCCTGGCGGTTTTTACCTCGCGGAGCTGGATGACGGACCGGCCGACGCTCGAGGAGCGCCCCGGTCTGCCGCTCAGATACATCTGTTCCGCGGCGGTGGCCACGATCTTCTTGCAGTTGATAATTGGCGCGACTTTGCGGCATTCAGCCACCTGGGACAAACCGCTGCCAACAGATCTTTTATTGACACATATTGGTGGCGCAGTTGCGGTCACGTTGATATTGGGAAGCGCGGCATTGTCGGTACTGCGGCGTCATCGCGGTCTGCCCTTCCTGACTTGGCCGGCAATCGTCGTTTTGATTTTGCTGGTGGTGCAACTATTTCTTGGGTTGGCGGCTTATCTAACGCGCGCGGCTTCGCCAAACGATCCACAGCCGTTGAACCCTATGGTCGGAGTCACAGTGGCACACGTGGCCTGCGGCGCATTGGTGTTCGCGACCACAATAGTTTTGACACTAAGGGTATTTAAGGTATTGCGACCATCCGAACAATCGTTAGAGTTTTCAGCGGCGACGCAACGAGGTTAGCTTAAGTGGTTCAGAGGACAACCTTCAGATTGCTCTCAGCTTAGTAATCAGCAAGCTAAAGCTTGGACCCTGAACTTCGGGCCTTTCACCAACCCAGATGGAAGAATTCGTAATAGAACTTAACGGCGGGATAGCTCAACTCGAGCGCTTAAGCGCGCGCGATCGTGTGGCCGCCTACGTCGAGCTAACCAAACCTCGTATTACTTTTCTGATTGTGTTGACGGCGGCAGCCGGTTTTGCGCTTGCTTCACCGGGACGCGTGGATTATCCGGCGATGCTCACGGCGATGGTTGGCATCGCGCTTTTGTCTTCAGGGATCGCCACGCTCAATCAGTTCATGGAGAAGGATCTCGATGGCCTGATGCGTCGCACCGCGAACCGGCCATTGCCTTCAGGCAAACTTTCCCCGTGGGAAGCGCTGGCCTTTGGTATCGGACTGACGGTGCTCGCTGAGATTTATCTGGCAGTTTTAGTGAACCCACTAAGCGCGGTATTAGGATTGACCGTCATCTCGGGGTACTTATTCGCCTACACACCACTGAAGACGCGGACTTCGCTTTCAACGTTCGTCGGCGCTTTTCCGGGCGCAGTCCCGCCACTAATCGGGTGGGCCAGCGCGCGTGGTTCGATCGGGGTCGAAGCCTGGGTACTATTCGCAATCCTCTTTCTCTGGCAGTTTCCTCATTTCCTGGCGATTGCCTGGATGTATCGAGAGGATTACACGCGCGCGGGAATCTTAATGCTTCCCGTTGTGGAACCCGATGGCCGCGTTACTGGGCAACAAATAGTTATGTATACGGTCATGCTGTTGCCGGTTAGCCTGTTGCCCACACTACTGGGAACCGCGGGCAAAATTTATTTCGTGGGTGCGATTATTTTCGGACTGGCATTTCTCTATTTCAGTGTGCGAGCGGCTTTCTCGAAATCGCGCCAGGCAGCGCGACATTTGCTGCTCGCTTCGGTGATTTATTTACCGTTCTTATTTATCTTGATGGTTCTGGACCGGTAAATGCCGTAAATCGTGAATCGTAAATCGTAAATGGTTAACACCGAATTCTAAGTCTGGTTTTGCACAACTCGGTTCACTGTTTGCTATTTGCGGTCTGTCACGATTTACGATTTACGATTCACGATTCACTTCTTGAAGGAGCTAACCGATGGGACGAGCTCTTGCGGTTATTATCTGGATCCTGACTCTGGGTTCAGTAAGTATCTTTTTCGTTAAGCAGTGGTGGTTTCCTGCCGCCATTTCTTCCCACGCAGCAGCACTCGATCGGCAATTCCTAATCACTATCATCGTGGTGGGAATCTCATTTACAGCCGCCCAGGTCGGACTCGGCTACATGGTCTGGAAGTATCGCGAGCGGCCGAGCCACGAGCGCGCGATGTACACGCACGGCAGCAATCGCCTCGAAGTTATCTGGACGATCGTAACGGCCATCATCTTTATCGGACTGGCCGTAATGGGCCAAAGCGTCTGGGCCTCGCTTCACTTTAACAAAGCGCCGGCGGGTTCCTTTCAGGTTGAAGTGGTAGCGCAGCAGTTTCAATGGAACTTTCACTACGCAGGCAGAGACGGCGTCTTCGGTCGTACAGATCCGAGTCTGATAGACGATTCAGCCCTGAATTTTGTAGGGCTTGACGAAACAGACCCAAGCGCCAAAGACGATGCAACGCACAGTGTGATTGCTATACCGGTCGGCCGGCCGGTGGAATTGATCCTTCGCTCGAAGGACGTTATTCACAACTTCTGGGTGCCACAACTGAGATTCAAGCAGGACCTGGTTCCGGGCATGGCGATTCGCGTCCACTTCACGGCAAATCAAATAGGCAAGTATGAACTGGCATGCGCCGAACTTTGCGGCCAGCTCCACTTTAAGATGAAGAGTTACATGCTGGTCCTGCCGGAAGCTGAGCATCAGGCGTTAATGGCTTTGCCGCAGGACCAGTTTCAGAGCCGCGTCACTGAGTTGTTGGCCCAGTATCCATTGCCGACTTACTAGACAAAAACGAAATCTCTACGCTCATTCGTTAACACAGGAGATTAAGATGTCAGTTGAAACGCACGAAGCAGTCCATCGCCACGAGCCGCCGACTAGCTTCATTCGTAAATACATCTTCAGTCTGGATCACAAGGTCATTGGCATCCAGTACATAATTCTGGCGCTGGTCGCGGTAATTGTTGGCATGACGATGTCGGTGCTGATGCGCATGAACTTGTCCTGGCCCGGCACGAACTGGCCCATCCTGGGAACGCTGTTTCCCGCCGGCGCTCCCGGGGGCATCATGAATCCGGAGTTTTATTTGTCGCTGGTCACCATGCACGGGACGATTATGGTGTTCTTCGTGCTGACGACTGCACCGCAGGGCGGCTTTGGCAACTATTTCCTTCCCATCCAAATCGGCGCGGAAGATATGGCATTTCCGGTGCTGAACATGCTTTCTTTTTGGGTGACATTGGTGGGCTTCATTGTCATCCTTGCCGCAATCTTCGCTTCCGGGTCGGCATCAACGGTTGGTCCTATTGGGGGCTGGACCGGCTATGCGCCCTTAAGCGCCTTGGGTCAAATAGCTGGACCAGGGCAAGGCCTGGGCATGAACCTTTGGATAATAAGCATCGCAATTTTTTGCGTGGGTTCATTGCTCGGTGCGCTCAATTTCATTACGACGCTGCTGAACATGCGCACCAGGGGCATGACGCTGATGCGCATGCCCTTGACCTGCTGGGCCTGGTTTACTACTGCCGTACTCGCGCTGTTGTCGTTTCCGGTGTTGCTCGGTGGCGGCATCCTGCTGCTGCTTGATCGCCTCGCTGGAACTAGTTTCTTTATTCCGGGGGGGCTCTACGTCAGTGGCATTCTTTCCGGAACGAATCCAAGCTTTCCGGTGCATACCGGCGGCTCACCCATTTTGTGGCAACACTTGTTTTGGTTTTTCGGGCATCCGGAAGTTTACATCGCCATCCTGCCCGGTATGGGCGCCACGTCACACATTCTTTCGACGTTTGCACGCAAGCCGATCTTTGGTTATCGCGCTATGGTGTTTGCGATCTTCGCGATTGGGCTGCTGGGCTTCTTCGTTTGGGGACATCACATGTTCATTAGCGGCATGAGTCCCTATTCAGCGATGACGTTTTCGATCCTGACGCTCTCGATTGGCGTGCCCTCGGCGGTAAAAACTTTCAACTGGCTGGGCACACTATGGGGAGCAAGAATTCGCTTTACCACCGCGATGCTTTTTGCGATTGGCTTTGTGTCGCTCTTTGTTGCCGGCGGGATCACCGGCCTGGTGTTGGGCCAGACCTCACTCGATTTGCCGATGCACGATACCTATTTTGTGACTGCGCACTTCCATCTGGTGATGGGTGTGGCGTCCATCTTCGGCATGTTCGCAGCCACTTATTTTTGGTTCCCCAAGGTGTTTGGTCGCTTTATGAGCGAAGGCATGGGCAAGATTCATTTTTGGATAACGTTCGTCGGTGTCTACTGTATTTTCGTGCCTATGCACGTGATGGGGATTGTGGGCATGCCGCGACGTTTTTCGTCGTTTACGGAGTACACATTTCTAAGCAGGCTGCATCCGTTGGTGGTTTTCGTCTCAATCGTCGCCATCATCACGGTGCTTGCGCAGTTTCTGTTTTACTTCAACCTGATCTGGAGCATTTTCAAAGGAAAGAAAGCCGGGCCAAATCCCTGGGACGCGACCACGCTCGAATGGATAACCCCCAGCCCGCCACCGCACGATAACTTTGCGGGTGTACTGCCGACCGTATATCGCGGTCCATACGAATTTGCCGTACCCGGAGCGCCGAATGATTTTGTAATGCAAACTGAGCCGGAAACTGAAGCTGAGAGGACAGGTGGAAATGGCCACAACGGTCACCGGCACTAAGCCACTCACACAAACCCGATTGGGCGGCGGGTCGAAATCTCGCGGGCCCAACGGCAATGGTTCGCCGAAGCGGAACGGCCACGGCCACGCTTTTTTTGACGCGCGTTCTTCGGCCAACCGCTACCGGATCGGCATGTGGGTGGGGATGGCGTCGATTCTGATGCTGTTCACCGGACTCAGCAGTGCCTACATTGTGCGTGCGGCGTCCGCCAACGATTGGCAACCGCTGCGCATGCCGCGTGTTTTGCTTTTGAGCACGGCACTTATCATTATCAGCAGCATCACACTCGAATTCGCGCGGCGAAAATTTAAAAACGCCGCGCAGAGTGCGCACAAAAGTTTGCTGGCTGTCACGACCCTACTGGGATTCGGTTTTCTGGCCTCGCAGGTGTTTGCCTGGAATCAACTGGCCCAACAGGGCATTTATATTTCTTCAAATCCACACAGCTCCTTTTTTTATTTGCTGACGGCGACCCACGCTGTGCATTTGCTCGGCGGGCTGGCTGGATTGATGTTTCTGACCCTACGTTCTCGCTTACGGATCGACGATGAATTGGCTGCGGCGAAAGGCCAGGCGCAAACTGATGCGGTCACGCTTTACTGGCATTTCATGGATGTCTTGTGGATTTACCTGTTTTTGCTGCTTTTCTTTTGGCGGCAGGTGTAGCCCAGACTTGGTGGACAGACTTTTTAGTCTGTGGCGTAACGCGATTAAATACAATTTCAAAGCGCGCGGACCCAGGTCTGCGCCACGTGGAGGTGACAGGTGAGTACTGAAGCACGCGCAGTACATTTTCCCGCAGCCGATTGGGGTGGTGGTGTGCACCCATATCGCGTTGGTCATCGCAAGCTGGGAATGTGGTTGTTCATCGTTTCCGACTCGCTGACGTTTTCGGCGCTGCTGATTGGTTACAACTATTTGCGCGCCTCAAACGTTTGGGCCACGCCGTTTCCATTTTATCCCAGCATCGTCTTTTCATCAGTGATGACCTTCTGCCTGCTGTCATCAAGCTTGACGATGGTGTTTGGGGTGTCGGCATCCAGTCGCGGGGACTTAAAAGCGGTGCGCAAGTGGATCCTGGCGACAATATTTTTTGGCGTCGCGTTTCTGGTGCTGCACTTGATTGAGTGGAACCACCTAATCAGCGAAGGTCTCACTCCGTTCAGCTTACCCGCACACTGGGTTTCGACGTTTACGACGACCGACGGGCAACTACCGTCTCCTTTGTTTGGCGCGACATTTTTCACCATCACCGGCCTGCATATGTTTCACGTAGCTACAGGCGCAGTTTATTTGGCTGTAGTGGCGGCGCGCGTCAAGAAGTTGAAGCACGAAGACATCGAGATCAGCGGCCTTTACTGGCACTTCGTAGACTTGGTCTGGATGTTTGTGTTCCCGCTAATTTACATCATGTCAGTGGATGTTGGCGGTCACCTGGCCAAATGATTTGTAACGCAAACTGTTAGCGAAGCCAGAGCGGAGGGATCAACATGAGCGCACACGCTGAAGAAGAGCATTTTGCCGGTAGTAACAAACTGTTTACTTCGATTTGGATCTGGCTCGTTTTGTTGACGCTGATCGAGATTTTTCTGGCTTACAAGCCGATGTCTATTCCTATCATGCTGACTATTCTGCTGGGTTTGTCAATCATCAAGGCGGCGTTGATCGTCGCCTACTTCATGCACTTGAAGTTTGAGCGGCTGAGTTTGATTCTGACAATAGTGCCCATGCTGGTAGTCTGCATCTGTTTGTTGTTCGTGTTCTTCCCTGATAGTTTCAGGGCCGCCGGGCTGCGTTACCAGTTTAAAGAGCAACCGCCCGCCGCCGAGGAACATTGATGCGTCTTATTTTGCACAGGCTGGTTTTGCTGACCGTCGCGACGGCGATGGCTGCGCTGTTATTTTCTCCGGACGTAGCTGCGCAGTGTTCAATGTGTCGTGCAGCGCTGGCAGGCTCAAACAATGCTTTTTTCGTCAGGAACTTCAACATCGGTGTGCTGGTGCTTTTAGTGCCCCCAGTCACGATGTTTTGCTCAATCTTTCTGGTGCTGAAACGCTATCATCGCGAGGATCAGCAGCCGGATCCCAAAGAAAAGGATTAGATGGCCGAAGAGAATTTGCTGCGAATAGATGTTGAAAAGCGAACAACGCGCGGACGCGTTTGTCCGCGCTGTGGCGGCAAGATCATTCCTTCCGACCGCGCCATCTATCAAAGTACGGCGTCGCCTGGTGATGTATTTCCTATCTGGCAGTGCGAAAGATGCGGCTACGAGGAAATGTCGGAAAAGCCAAAGCCTGCGGGCAAGGCGAAACACTAAGAAGTTTCAAGTTTCAGGTTTTAAGTTTCAAGTCAATAGCCAAACCTAACACTTGAAACTTGAAACTTTAGATTTGAAAACTAAGGACGGTTTGATTTGGCTGAAGCGAAAGCCGGTGCGATGGAAATGAAAGGCGAAGTCCGATTATTAAACCTAATCTGTATTCTGGCCGCTATTGTTTTTATTGCGCTCGCGGTTTTGAACGCGCTGTACTCCGGTGATTTTCTTACTACAGACAACCTGTTCATCACTATGGTCTGTTTGCTCATGGCGCTGATGTTCGCTGCAAATCCGTTGCTGTATTTGAAATCCGAAGGGAAGTTGCCCATTCCGTTTAGGAAGCGGCCGGCGCTGGCCGGCGGCGCCCAATCCACGATCGCGCGCGCCGGCGGCCCATCCACCCCGCCTTTACTGGATGCACGTGGTCGTGCTGTCCCGCCCGATGTGAAATCTATGGTCGCAAACATGAAAATCAGGCAACCATAGCAAACGGAACGTTCCCCAATCCCTGCCGTGAACGAAATAACAAAACGAGTGCTCCGCAGCTTCGCTCGCTGGAATAAAGAGAAGCTTGATCTTCATGAACTGTTTGAAGCCGGCGGCAACGACCCGGAGCAGCGCACCGCGGTTTTCGATGCGGTGGAAAAGCTGGTGCAGGACGGACTACTCAACGAAGAAGGGAACGATTTTTATTCACTGACCGAGAAGGGAAAAGAAGCGGTACGCACAAAGTGACGAGTGACAAGTGACAAGTGACAAGATAAATAGCTACACAGCGGAAGAGTCACAGCTTGTGAGTAATAAGCATATGGGGCAATTGAACCTAATTCATGAAGGAGCAAAACACAGCGATCGGTACTCGTATGCTGTCTTCTCCTACTTGTTACTTGTCACTCGTCACTTGTCACCAGGGTCTGATGCCTGAATACATTCCATACCTACCTCACGTAAACGCAATCCTGAATTCAACCAGTGCTATTTTGCTCCTGGTCGGATATCGCTTCATACGCCAAGGTCGAATTAGCGCCCATCGCAATTGCCAGGTTGCGGCGGTTGCGACGTCAACACTGTTTCTAATCAGCTACCTCACCTACCACTTTTATCATGGGGCGACGAAGTTTTCCGGACAGGGAATCGTCCGGCCGTTCTACTTTGCGATTCTGATGACTCACACTATTCTCGCTGTAGTGATCGTTCCGATGATTTTGTTGACGCTTTACCGGGCGGCACGGAGGGATTTCATCAGGCATCGCCGCAGTGCCCGCTGGACACTGCCGATGTGGCTATATGTTTCGGTCACCGGCGTCCTAGTTTATCTAATGCTCTATCAGATTTATCCGCAGTGAAGAGTGACAAGTGTCAAGTGACAGGAGAGATGACTATTAGGTTTGGCTGCGTGTGTGAAGCGGGACGTTTGCGGACGCACAGTGGCCGGCGCACATACTTGTTACCCGTCACTTGTCACCTGTCACTCGACTGCAATGACTGACAACGGCAACAATCCGGAAACAAAGATCACCGCCCCGCCCGTGCGACGCATTCGCGCCTCCGGTCCCATTCTGATCGTTGCTATCTTGTTCGTCGTAGGGTCTTTCCTGGCTTGGTATTTCACCTGGTTTGGCCGCGGTCTTTCTGATGCCGAGATCACGAAATACTTGTCGGACTACAATCACCCGCGTCACGTTCAGCATGCGTTGCTGCAGGTCCAGGCCCGAATGGAGCGTGGCGATAAGGCAGCCGCGCAGTGGTATCCTCACATCCTGGCATTAGCCGGTAACCCCGAAACAGAATTCCGACTCACCGCTGCGTGGGTAATGGGTTCCGACCAGACGTCGGAAGACTTTCCCAACGCGCTAAAAAAGCTGCTGGCCGATCCGCAGCCAATCGTAAGGAGAAATGCCGCCCTGGCGTTGGTGAGATTCAACGACGCGACTGGCCGCTTAGAACTGACGGCCATGCTTAGTCCGTTCACGTTAACGTCGCTGGTTGATGGAACGCTGGAGAGTAGCCTTTCGCAAGGCGCGCCAGTAAGTCGGGGCACGCTGCTTGCGCGCATTCGACAGCCTAACAATGAGATAGCAGCACTGCGCTCCCCGCTAACCGGAACCATCGACAGCATCCTGGTCGCCAGCGGCTCATCGCTAACAACCGGCCAGCCGGTTTTGACGATCAAGTCGGACGAGGAAAGCGTTTGGGAAGCGTTACGCGCGCTGGCTTTGGTGGGAACTCAGGAAGACTTGAAGCTGGTTGAAGACTATGCAAACGGCGTTATGACGAGCAACGACCGGCTAAAACAACAAGCGGCTCTGACAGCGAATGCCATCAAGAGCCGCATGAATGTTAATCAGAAAACTATGCCGTAGGCGGAGGCGGTGGCAAGTCTGGGAGCGCAATGCCGTGCACGGCTTCCCAGTCGTCCGTTGGCACCATCTCAATCGCGTCCCAGGGACAGCCATCAAGAAACGCGCCATCAGGGCCTTTGCTGATACATTTCTGGCAACCAATGCAGAGATATGGATCGACTTCGATGCGGCCGAAGGGCGGATGGTCCTCGTCGGGTACCCAGAACATGCACGCTTCAATCGGGCAATACTCGATGCAGGCGGGCGAGCCGGCGCAGCCCGTGCAGCAGTCAGTCGTGATAGCAAGTATGCGAGGCCTCTTCTTACGAGCCGCTTTGCCGTCGCCTTCCGACATGGGCCAATGTTTTTCTACGATGTCGTACATAAAACAGTAGTCAGAATTCAGAAGTCAGGATTCAGAATTTAGAATAAAACTAACAATCGTCAGAATTCCATTGTTTTACTTCCGACTCTTGAATATTGACTTTGAGCTTCAATCTAACATAGCTCTGTTAATTTCCTCAACGATTTGTGTCGTTGACGACCAATCCTTGCCGACGGAGTTGCAAAGGGTTACAACATTTTCACAAAGGGCAGACAATCAGGAGGCACACATCATGGAAACAGTCGCAGGGATTTTTCAGGCACGCGAGCAAGCTGAGAAAGCGATACAGCAAATACATTTTATCGGAGTTCGCAATGATCGAATTGCGTTGCTTACGCCGGGCACATCTCAACAAGAAGCCGAGCGCACGGTACCCACAGCTGATAGCGAACAGCCTGGGATGGGGAAAGCGATGGGAGGCACGGTAGGTGGCGCAATGGGTGTCGCCGGCGGCGCGTCTTTAGGCGCAGCTGCGGCGAGCCTATTGGTCCCGGGAGTGGGGCCGGTTATTGCCGGCGCAATTCTCGGCGCAGCAATCCTCGGCGCTGGAGGAACAGCCGCTGGCATGGCAGCCGGCGAGGCTATGGAAGAGGAACTCGTTTCCGGTCTGCCTCATGACGAGTTGTATCTTTACGAGGACGCCGTCAGACAGGGCCGCTCAGTTGTGATTGCATTCGTCGAACACGAAGAGATGTTGGACGCCACTCGGGCTGCGCTAAAAACTGCGGGAGCGGAAAGCATAGACGCCGCGCGCGAGAGCTGGTGGCTGAGTTTGCGCGACGCTGAGGCTGCGGACTATCAAACTACCGGAAAGCAATTCGAGAGTGATGAGCCGAGCTATCGCCGCGGATTTGAAACTGCCTTGAAAAATCGCGGAGATGACATTGCCAAGTTATCTACTTCCGGCGATGTGCTGGACGACGCGTTTCGGCGCGGGTATCAACGTGGTTGCGCTTATCACAAGAGCGTGCAGGAGAACTACAAAGCTTGAGAGATTTGCTCTTGAACCTGCTGGTGCTGATCGCGATACTTGGGTTAAGCGCGGTTATCACCGGCTGGTTTGCGCGCACC
Organism: Acidobacteriota bacterium; assembly: GCA_020199975.1. Classification (GTDB taxonomy): domain Bacteria; phylum Acidobacteriota; class Blastocatellia; order Pyrinomonadales; family Pyrinomonadaceae; genus PSRF01. The sequence goes on along the minus strand of JAIVJP010000284.1, from coordinate 32,057 downwards.
ATGTACATTCGTTGTCTCGGCTGTGGCACTCTGAACGCCCGCCGGCGCTCGCAGTGCCGTTCGTGTGAACAAGATCTTTTTTGCGCATAGATTGGCTGTCCGCTAAATCGATGGCGTCCTAATTTGTTTTCTCTGTGCGTCTCTGTGTTTCTGTGGTGAATCCATGAGGAAGCGGCCCACCACACAGGCACAAAGAACACAAAGTACGCACAGAGATATACAGCAAGACATTGAATGCGACTTTAAATCCGAGTGCTTAATTATTTAATGGTCAGCGCCAGGCTTGTTCCGTTGGTTCTTATCTTCTTCTTAGCCTTTCCGGTTACCGCAATGTCACAACAACATAATCCTCCTGTTCCTGCTGAATGGCGTACTTTTGCCGAGCAAACCGATTATCGAGAGACGCCGCGTTATGATGCGACCATCGATTACGCGAAGCGTTTGGACCGCGCGTCGTCGGCGATTAGGTTTGAAACGTTCGGAAAGAGCGGTCAGGGTCGTGACCTGCCGTTGCTGCTGGCTACGGAAGGCGAGACGTTTTCGCCCGAGTCGGCCAGGCGCGCTCAAAAGGCAGTGATCCTGATTCAAGCCTGCATTCATGCTGGTGAACCAGACGGCAAAGACGCTGGGCTCGCTTTGTTGCGTGACATTGCAATCACAAAGACGCGCGCCGGACTGTTGAAAAATATCGTGGTGCTTTTCATTCCGATTTACAGTCCCGACGGCCATGAACGCGTCAGTCCTTACAATCGCATCAATCAAAACGGGCCGGCGGAAATGGGTTGGCGCACAACCAGTACTTATCAGAATCTCAATCGCGATTACATGAAGGCAGACACGCCGGAAACTCGCGCCTGGCTGGCGCTCTGGAACAAGTGGCAGCCGGATCTGTTCATTGACTGTCATGTCACGAACGGCGCGGACTACCAGTCCGTCATCACCTTTCACCACGAACATCACGCGGGTGTGGACACCGGCGTGCTCGCCTGGGAAAGAACTGTGTTTGACCGCGTGGCTGCGAAAACTGAAGCCGCGGGCAATGTCGTGTCGTGGTATCTCGAGTTCATTGACAACCGGGACCTGACGAAAGGAATCCGCGACTTCAATGGCAGCCCGCGTTTCTCGACCGGTTACGTGCCACTAAGAAACCGGCCGGCAATTTTGATCGAAACGCACATGCTGAAGGATTATCGTTCGCGTGTAATCGGAACTTATGACTTACTTCGCTCGGCTTTGGAAGAGGTAAGCAGCGATCCACAGACTTTGCTGAAGGTGGTGAAAGAAGCGGACGAGAAAACAATAGCTGCCGGACGGAGCTACGATCCTTCCCATTCGTACCCGCTTGATTTTGAGTTAACTGAGAAGGCGAAGCCTTACCACGTGCGCGCTATAGAATCGCACACAGAAATAAGCGATGTGTCGGGAGCACCGTATGTAACGTTTGGGAAAAAGCCGATCGACTTGACGGTGCCCTTCTACAATGACTTTCGTGTGAAGGTGGCAGTTACCCAACCGCTTTCCTACATCGTGCCGGCGCAGTGGCAGGAAGTCATCGACGTAATCAAAGCGCATGGCTTAACTTTCACCACGCTGAAACAACCGGCGACTATTGATGTCGAGAGCTATCGATTCACCGATGTGAAGTGGCCAACTGGGCCGTTTGAAGGACGATTGATGCCGTCGTTCAAAACAGAACCTGTTACTGAGCGACGCACTTTTCCTACAGGTTCTGTAATTGTCCCGCTCGCGCAGCCATCTGCACGTGTGGCCATCAACCTGCTCGAGCCGGAAGCACCTGACTCACTGGTCCATTGGGGTTTCTTCGACGCTATCTTCGAGCAGAAGGAGTATGGTGAGAATTACGTTTTGGAGAAGCTGGCTCGCGAGATGCTCGCGAAGGATAAGAAACTGCGCGAAGAGTTTCAACAAAAACTAGCCAGCGATCCAAAATTTGCCGCTAGTCCACGAGCGCGGCTTGAGTTTTTTTACCGGCGTTCACCGTACTGGGATCCGCAGATGAATCTCTACCCGGTCGGGAGAATCATCAAGCCTCTTGATCTCTAAGTTTCAAGTTTCAAGTTCCAAGTTTCATGTTGTGAGTTTCGGTAGCGGGTTTTCGAGTGTCAATTGTAATCCGCTGCACAACTTGAAACTTGGAACTTGAAACTTGAAACTTAGTGATACATCGCCTTTGGATCTTCTGACACTTCTTCAACCGCTCGGCTACTACTCTTTATCGTCACTACTGCTACGCCCGCGAAAATTAATACGCACGACAATAGCGTCCGCGAATTCAATGTTTCTCCAAGTATTGCCGGTGCCAAACCAAAGGCAACCACAGGCTGCAGGTAAATGTAAACCGCAACAATGGTCGGAGCGACTTTAGTAAGTGCCCACGCATTCAGATAGTAAACAAACACCGTCGGTACCAGGACGATATAAATGATAGCTAGCCAGGCGTTGCCGCCTACAGCTTCCAGACTATCAGTGCTCCAGGAATAAATTGCGAGCGGCAGGGTGATTATCGCGCTCACAAGAAACAGCCAGGTGATGACGTTGAACGCGCCATATCGCTTTACCAGATCTCTCGATACGGCAATGTAAGCGCCATACGAAAGAGAGTTCGCAACTATGAGCAGGTTGCCGCGCGTTGTCGATGCAGAGAACGTAGCCTGGAACGGGTCGATCAGGTAGATAACACCCAGGGCCGCTAGCGCGATTCCGAATACGTGACGAAAAGACGCGCGATCATGGCCCAGTGCAATGCTGATGATCAAAGTGAACACCGGGATCGTCGTTGAAATTAGGTTGGCGTTGATAACCGTTGTATAGGACAGGCCTTTAACAAAGAGCAGTTGATTAACGACCACGCCAAGTAACGCCGACAGAATAATCCAGGCGAGAACTCGCTTTGGCAGGTGAATGAGCGGTCCGAATGTTCTGCGAAGCAGAGCGAAGATAAGAGCCGCGCCGACAATGCGAAAGCCAACCAGGCTCGTACTGGATATAGAGCGTAAGGCTATCTTTCCAAAGATTGGCCAGGTGCCAAAAAATATCTGCACGATCACCAGTGCGATGTGAGGCGCCATGCCACGGTCTTTGAAAGAAGTTTCAGAATGCATTAGTTGCACAGAACAACTCTGAACAAGTGTCTTCGACGCGTAGCGTCGGTACGAATTTAGCGCGGCGTTTTAACGCCGGGGGTCATATCTTGGCCATCCTCGTCGCGTAGCGACGACTGAATCCCGCAATATTTCAAGCGTCGCTACGCGACTCGGCATATCTTTTTCAGATCCGCCTTTCCGGCCTTTTAAAGACCGGGCTAAACTCACGCCCGCTACGCGTTGAAGAACTATACTCATCTGTTCTTAAAGCCTGTACTACAACAAAAAGGATCGGGTTGCCCCGATCCCCTGTTAAGTCCGCGCTGCTCACAGCCTCAAACAACCAGAAACAGCGGGTTCTCGAGAATCTTCTTAAAAGTCTGCAAAAACTTGGCGCCACTGGCCCCGTCGATCACGCGATGGTCGCAGGACATCGTCACCCGCATCATCTGACGTACTACTATCTCATTATCGCGAACAACGGGCTTTGGAGACATGGCGCCGACGGCCATAATCGCTCCCTCGGGCGGATTGATCACGGCCGTGAATTCATCAATGCCAAACATCCCGAGATTACTAATCGAAAAGGTAGCGCCCACATATTCTTCGGGCTTCAGCTTGCGTTCCCGCGCCCGCCCGGCTAGTTCGCGCACCTCGCGCGCAATCTCGCTCAACGACTTTTGATCTGCAGCGCGGATGATTGGCGTAATCAAGCCTTCTTCAATCGCAACTGCCACGCCAATGTCGGCGTGCTCGTAGTAGCGGACCACCTTGTCCTGAAAAGAAGCATTAACCTGCGGATGCTGCATGAGTGCGGCGGCGGCCACTTTAATAATAATGTCGTTGACGCTGATCTTGAGCTCGGGATCGAGCGCATTGATGCCGCTACGCATATCCGCAGCGCGATCCATTTCGATCTCGGTGGTCAGGAAAAAGTGGGGAACTGGACCAAGTGAAGTTACCAAACGCTTGGCGATGGTGCGACGCATCTCGCTCGCTGGCTCATCGTGATAAGCGGACGCCGTAGCTATGTCGGACTTTTGCGCGGGGCTGCCAACTGCTCGCAGGTGCGTTTGTTTTGTGGCGCCAACGGGCGCGGTCGGCTGCTGCTGGCTAAGCAAACCTTCGACGTCGCGCTTGATAATCCTGCCACCGGGCCCGCTACCATTTACTGAACGCAGATCGATGCCCGATTCTGCTGCCATGCGTGCGGCCAACGGGGAAACGATCAGACGCCCGGTAGTCGGTTGCGCCACCGGCGCCTGGGCCTGGCGACCGTTCCCGCCGGCAGGTGCCTCAATTTCGCCAGGCTTCGCAGGTTTTGGTTCCTCGGATTCCTTCTGTTCCGCAGGCTTTTCGGCGACGGGAGCGTCAGCTTTCGCAGGTGCACTCGCGGGTGCCTGGCTAGTGAGCGCCGAGATGTCCTCGTCAGGTTCGCCGATGATGGCAATCAACTGGCCCAACGGCGCGGATTCACCTTCCTGGATTAAAATCTTGCGCAGCACGCCGTTACCGAGCGCCTGCATTTCCATTGTTGCTTTGTCGGTATCAATTTCGGCCAAGGGCTCGCCCATCGAAACCTTGTCGCCCTCTTTCTTAAGCCAGCGCGAAAGTTGGCCCTCCTCCATGGTCGGAGAAAGCTTGGGCATGATTACCTGAGTTGCCATTCAATCCTCGTGAATCGTAAACCGTGAATCGTAGATAGAAGTAAATGGGAAATGGTAAATCGTAAATGGAAATCACTCGACGAGTGAAACTGTTTTTCAATAAGACTTCTATTTACGATTTACGATTCGCGATTTACTCGATATAGGCGACTTCTTTAACCGCTGCGACCAGTTGGTCGACGTTTGGTATCGCGGCGTCCTCGAGATTCTTGGCGTAAGGCATCGGCACGTCAGCGCCAGACAGGCGCTTGACTGGAGCATCAAGATAATCAAAAGCCCGCTCCATAATTTCCGATGCAATCTCTGCCGCTACGCCGCAGAACGGATGCGACTCTTCGGCAACCACGACTCGATTGGTTTTCTTGACTGACTCGATGATCGTTTTGATGTCCAGCGGTCGAATCGTTCGCGGGTCAATCACTTCACATGAGACGCCGTCTTTCTCCAGCAAATCTGCCGCCTTTAAGGCGACAGGCACCATCAGGGATCGCGCGACGATCGTGACATCTTTTCCTTCGCGTTTGATGTCCGCCACGCCCAGGGGAATTGTGAGCTCAGGATCGTCTGAAACCTCGCCCTTGCTGCCGTACATCCTCTCCTGCTCGATAAAAATGACCGGGTCGTTGTCGCGAACAGATGATTTCAACAGACCCTTAGCATCTGCAGGTGTTGACGGCATGACGACTTTTAAGCCGGGAAAATAAGCAAACCACGACTCGAGCGCTTGTGAATGCTGTGATGAAACTTGAAATGCTGAACCACCCGGCCCCCGGAAAACAATGGGAATATTAAACTGCCCTCCCGACATGTAAAGCATCTTGGCGGCTGAGTTGATGATCTGGTCGGTCGCCAATATCGAGAAGTTAAAAGTCATAAACTCGATGATTGGCCGCAAACCCACCATCGCCGCGCCCACCCCAAGACCGGCAAAACCAAGTTCTGTAATGGGACTATCGATGACCCGTTTTGGCCCTAATTCTTCGAGCAGGCCCTTAGTAACTTTGTAAGCGCCCTGATAGGCGCCAACTTCTTCGCCCATCAAAAACACATTTTCGTCGCGCTGCATCTCTTCTCGAATCGCCTGATTGAGCGCCTCGCGCATGGTTACTATGGCCATTGAACTGTTTCCTGTTTGCTTGTCAGGACTAACCCTATTCGTTTGCCTGTATAGGATCAGCGTAAATATCCGTGAACAACTCTTCGGGCGCCGGTTGTGGACTTTCCTCGGCGAAGCGAACGGCCTGCTCGACTTGGGCACGCACTTCATCGTCGATCTTTTGCAATTCCGAGTCGCTGAGCACGCCTTCCTCTTTCAAGCTCGCCGAGTAAAGCTTAAGCGGGTCCCGCTCCTGATGACGTTCAATCTCGGCACGCGTTCGATAGTTTCCCGGGTCAGACATTGAGTGGCCCATGAACCGATAGGTGCGAACTTCCAGCAGCGTGGGCAAATAATTTTTCCGCGCTCGCTCAACAGCTCTGAGGGTGGCTTCTCGCACAGCCAACACATCCATGCCGTCAACAAATTCCGAAGCTATTTCGTAAGCGCACGCCTTTTGCGAAATATCCTGCAAGGACATCGCGCGCTCCAGCGAAGTGCCCATTCCGTACTGGTTATTTTCGCAGATATAGATGCAAGGCAGTTTCCAGAGTTGGGCCATGTTCAGCGATTCGTGAAATGCGCCCTGATTCACTGCGGCCTCGCCAAAGAAGCAAAGTGTTACCTGATCGGTTTCTTTGTATTTCGTTGCAAAGGCGACGCCGGTAGCTAAAGGAATTTGCCCGCCCACGATGGCGTGGCCGCCAAGGAAATTTACTTCCTTGTCGAACATGTGCATCGAGCCACCCTTACCGTGAGAGCAGCCGCCGGCCTTCCCATAAAGTTCGGCCATCACCGAATCCGGAGACATTCCCTTCGCAATCGCGTGCGCGTGTTCGCGATAGCTAGTCAACACATAATCATCCTTGCCGATGGCAGAAATGGCGCCAATTGCAACCGCTTCCTGCCCAATGTAGAGGTGGCAAAAGCCACCGATTTTGCCGGTGCTATAAGCTTCAGCAGATTTCTCTTCGAAGCGTCGCGCCAGCAGCATCTGGCGGTAAATACTTTGAAGTGTCGCGCGATCAAGTTCGGCAAAGCGGCTTTTCTGAGCAGCTTTCAAAGCCTCAGCCTCAGCGGGATCAAGACGGGCGTCGGCGTCTTCCGCCGAGTCCTGGTCCATTAATCCAGTCGCGCTGGTATCCTCAGCGCCGACACGTGTAGGCTCTGGCGTTCGCTTTCTCATATCCTGGGTTGACTTTGCCACTGATCGGATACTAATCGCCTATGACTGAGTAGCCGCCAATTACGGCGGCTCAATAAGCGCGTATAGGAGATGTGGATTATACGCGAGGCCGTCAGAGCGCGCAAAACTACCAAAAAAAAGGCACGTCGCGCGCGCAACGTGCCAAGCTTCTACTAGTGTCCTTTCGAGCTAACGCATTGCGTCAAGGTTGCTGACCGGCATGTTAGCAAGAGTTATCACTGTCTTGCGCGCATGCTTATCGGTTTGCATTTTTCGAGCGGCTGCGGTCAACAATTCTTCCGTAGTCCCGCCTTGATCGGGGAAGCAAGCGATCCCCATGCTAATGCCGACGTGAACAACGGTGCCAGGGCGCACCGAAAACTTTTGAGTCTCTACAGCACTGCGCATACGCTCGCACACCGACTGGGCCATGCTGCTGGACGCCATCGGCATGATGGCTACAAATTCATCGCCCGCATAGCGGGTGAGAATATCCATTTGCCTTAACTCTTTGCGCATGACAGCGGCGATGCTCGCCAGCACCCGATCGCCGATGGCGTGTCCATACTGGTCATTAATCGCCTTGAAGTCATCCAAGTCCATGCTCAAAACGGCAAGCGACTCATTACTCATGCGCTGACATTCGGCCAGTCGCTGCTCCAGCATCATGTAAAAAGCACGCGCGTTTGGAAGGTTAGTCAGCGAATCGACCAGAGCACTTTCCTTCGTCTTCTCGAAGGTCAGGGCGTTATTGAGTGCGGTCGAGGCGTGCTGACAAACAGATTCCAAAAGCCTGACGTGTTCGGTTGTGTATGAGGTGCGGCTCTTCGAGTATAGAGTGAGCGCGCCGAATGCGCCGTCTTCACGCAGCAGAGGCGACACCAGCACACCTTTGTAACTCTTTGATAATTCTTCGGAGACGCCTACCAGATCCAGTTCAGGTGACGCATTACACATAGACCGCGCGTTTGCTATGACCCAGCCGGTAATACCGTCGCCGACGTTCATGCGTCGTTGGGCAAAGGCTGGAGCGTCCTCGCCCACTACGTGTGCCGCCACGGCCTTCCCTGATTTCTCGTCAACAACAAATATGATGCATGTATCAAACGGCACAATCGCGCGCAACTTGTTGGAAATAAGCGTAACGGTATCGTTAAGGTTTAGAGACGAACCGATTGTCTGGGCGATCTCGTGGAGGGCAAATACTTCGCGCTGTGCTTCCGTAATTGACCGAAATCCAGCCTGGTCGTCGTCAGCCGTTCCCACCAGGTTAGACGCCAAACCCGCGTCTGGTTTCGTCTTCGTCTCATAGTCATGGTCATGCGCCGCTGTTTCGGCGGGCACTTGTTCCTGAATATCTTCAGCATCGATTAGCCGGTCGAATTTCTCAACGTGCTCGATAAACTTGTCCACCACGCGCGGATCGAACGCGCTCCCAGCCATGCCTCTTAGCAGGCCAAGCGAGTCTTCACGTTTCATACCTTTGCGATAAGGTCGGTCGCATCGAGTGGCATCGTAAAAGTCGACCACTGAAATGATTCTGGCAACCAGTGGAATCGCCTCGCCCTTGAGACCTTTCGGGTAGCCGCTGCCGTCCCACTTTTCGTGGTGGTACCGAACAATGTCTTCAACCGGATACGGAAAGTTCACACGCCGCAGGATGTCACCACCAACGGTCGGGTGAATTTTCATCTTGGCAAATTCGGCTTCGGTAAGCTTGCCTGGCTTATTAAGAATGTATTCAGGCACGGCGAGCTTGCCGATGTCGTGCAAAAGCGCGCCGGCGAAAAGTGCCTGTAATTCCGGGCCGTCCACTTTGCAAAGCTTACCCATCTCGGACGCGTAAATTTGGGTGCGTCGCACGTGGCCATGAGTGGTCTGATCTTTCGCATCTATCGCAATCGCCAGCGACTCGATGGTATTCATGTGAATGTTCGCCATCTCTTCGACGTGTCGGCGATTTTCGGCTTCCGCTCGTCGCACTTCGTTCAACCGCTTTTCGTTGAAGCGATACAGCAGGTGGACCATAGCCGTGATCAAGAGGCCCAACAGGATAAAAGCAAACCCGCCACCAGTAAGAGCTGAATAAAACAGGACCGCTGAAGCTGCGCCCGCAACTTGGGTCGTTAACGTCCAAACAAGACTCTCCTGTGAGGGAAGCACACGCGGGTTATCATCGAGTAGATTTAGAAAATGAACTGTAGCCAGCGTGCTGAAGAGATATTGCAGCACTGCCAGTACGCAGAGGGGCACCAGGAAGACACTTACCGGCAAACCCTGAGCTGAGCTTTTTGATAGGTCGTCGGCGAATACTGTGGCGAGAAATCCGTAGCACGAAGCCGACAGGAAAGTGGAGATAACCGCAATTGCGGTGGTAGCGATTGATTCTCGGCGGTTAGTCAAACCATAGGTCGATACGAAGGCGACTATCGCAGCAAGCAAGGTCGCCGGACCGGCAGTGTCGGCCGGAGGGACCGCATAGAGAATGACCGCAAGAAAGACCAGCGCATCGGCGACCGACTTGCGGCTTTGGTGCGCGCCAAGAGTGGTCGTTATGGAAACAGTAAAGCGACTAGCAACAACCGTGAGTGCCAGGAGGACCAACCAGGAGAATAGTCCGGCGCGGCTAAGAAAGGGAAGTTTAACTGTCGAAATCAATGCGGAAAATAACAGCAGCACACTTAAAGCTGAGATGCTGCCTAACAGCAACGCGCTTTTCCAGTTCCTTGGGATAATCATAGTGGTTTGGCGGGACGGAGTACCCGGGCGAAGGGAGTCGGATTTTGAGTTTGTTTAGCGGCGACGGAGCCGGAGAATCTGTGACCGTCGGCTTATTTGGAGTGCCAAACAATGTTTGGCAGACTGTAAAGATAAACCAGTCAGGCGGTTGAGTCAATAAGAATTGCTGATTTTGCGGTCAAATGAGGGCGAAATTACGGTCTACGATGCAGTAGCAAGATTTCGGTCCAACAGGGCGGCGAGCGCCGCGTGAGTGGTGACTGGGGTTTTGCACGTAAAGTCTTCACAAACATAGGCTGTGGGGCGGCCGTTCAGTTCCCCCTTACCCTCAAGCAACGGGATAGCGCTTGCGGCTTCTTCGTCTTCGGATCGGGCAGCCGCCACGACTTTGTTAGGCAAATAGCGGGACCAAATCTCGCGTGAAAGGGAAATGGTCTGAGGGGCGTCGCTGGCACCAAGGAGTGCAATTTCTTTCGGCTTATCAAGATAAAAATCCAGCGCGCAAAGTAACCGTCCAAAGCCTGATGGATAGCGAGACATGCCGGTGCTGGTAAGACGAAGAATAGTAGTCGCCCGCCGCTGGTAGTCCTGATTATTAGTCAGAGTGCCAAGGCGCAACAGGACCTCAGCCGCCACTGAGTTTCCGGATGGAGTCGCATTATCAAAAAAGTCCTTGGCGCGAACAATCAATTGTTCGTGACTATCACCAGTAAAGAAGAAACCCCCGTTCTGGTCGTCCCAAAATTCAGCGATCATGATCTCGCAAAGATTGCGCGCTTCGATAAACCACTCGAGTTCACCAGTGGTTTCGAACAACGTTAGTAACCCGTCGATAAAGAATGAGTAGTCTTCCAGGTACGCGTTAAGCTTCGCCTCGCCGTCCTTGTAACTTCTCAGTAATAAGCCATCGCGGCGGAGATTATCCAAGACAAACCGCGCGTTCGTTTGTGCGATCGCGAAGTAATCCTGACGATCGAGAATGGCGCCGGCCTCAGCGAAGCTTGCGAGCATCAATCCGTTCCACGCGGTCAGCACTTTTTCGTCACGTGCCGGTTTCACGCGTTTCTCACGCGCCGCAAACAAAAGTTGCCGGTCCTTTTCAAGCATTGCGGCGAGTTCCTCAACGTCAAGCGTCTCCCGAGCGGCAATCTTGGCCAGATCACTTTTGACATTCAGAATATTGGCACCTTCGAAGTTCCCCCCTGTCGTTAGGTTGTAATAGGCGGCAAACAGGTCCGCTTCTCTCTTCCCCAGCAGAGTCTCAACCTCAGCAACACTCCAAATAAAAAACTTTCCTTCAACTCCTTCCGAGTCTGCATCCTGCGTGGAGTAAAAGCCGCCGCGTGGATCGGTCATTTCCCGCGCGACATAATCCAGAATCCCTTCCGCTGTTTTACGGGCCCAATCCTCCTTGGTGAGTTGGTAGTAATGGAGATACAGGCGCGACAAGAGAGCATTGTCATAAAGCATCTTTTCAAAGTGGGGCACCAACCAGCGGGCATCGGTTGAATAGCGATGAAAGCCGCCCCCAAGGTGGTCGTAAATGCCGCCATCGGCCATCTTGCGACAAGTGTGTTTCACGATGTCCAGCGCCTGCGGCTTTCCGGTGCGATAAACAGTATGAAGAAGAAACTCGAGCACCATCGCTGGGGGAAACTTTGGTGCACCACCAAAGCCGCCATTCGTCGCGTCGTAATTCTTGATTATTCCCCGGTAGGCGGCATCAAGAAGTTCTCTAGTCAAAACTTCGTTTGATTCGACGAGGGCGGTGGCGCGCTTTAGTTCAGCAAGCACAGACTCCGCGGTCCCGGCGATATCGTCATGTCGTTCGCGAAAGGCATCGGCAACGCTGATTAAGACGCGCGGGAAGCCCGGCATGTTATAACGATCCTCCGGCGGAAAATACGTTCCGGCATAAAACGGCACTGCGTCCGGAGTCAAAAATACCGTCATCGGCCAACCGCCGTGTTGCGTCATCATTTGCACCGCGTTCATGTAAATCTGATCCAAATCCGGGCGCTCTTCGCGATCGACTTTTATGTTGACGAAATTGTCGTTCATCAATTTGGCAATCGCCTCGTTTTCAAACGACTCGTGTTCCATCACATGGCACCAATGGCAGGCAGAGTAGCCAATGCTTAGCAGGACTGGCTTTTGGTCGCGGCGCGCGATTGCGAAGGCTTCTTCACCCCACGGAAACCACGCCACAGGATTGTGCGAGTGTTGCAGCAGGTACGGGCTAGTCTCGTTGATTAGGCGATTTGTATGGGCGTGTTCAGTCAAAGCAAGATTTCCTATGTTGGATTTGTTCACATTCTACAGTTCAAGGAGAAGAACGCGAACCGGCGAGCCAGTCGTCACACCGAGTTAACGGATTTCATGACCGATGAGTGATTTGCTATACTCCGTTAATTGAATGGTGATTCATTTTCCGCGACGGGACAGATCATTTGGAACGTGAAACTCTGGAAATGGATGTGGTTTTCGTCGGCGCTGGTCCAGCGAATTTGAGCGGTGCCTTCCACCTGGCGAAACTCATCAAGACTCATAACGAGGAAGTACAAAGCGGTAAACGCAGCGGCGCACCTTTGGGTGAAATTGAAATTGGTGTGATCGAAAAAGGCGCGGCGGTCGGTGCACACATATTGTCTGGCGCGGTCATGGATCCACGCGCTTTGCGCGAGTTGATTCCGGATTTTGTAGAACAAGGAGCGCCTCTGGAGTCGCCCGTAAAAGAAGACTACTTCCTTTATCTGACAAATAGGCATTCCTTTCGTTCACCGGTAACCCCGCCGCCGCTAAAGAACCACGGTTATTACATTGTCTCTCTCAATCGTCTCACTGCCTGGCTGGGTGAAAAGTGCGAAGAGGCAGGCGTAAATATTTTTCCTGAGTTTCCCGGCGCCGATATTCTTTACGATGAAGACGATCGGGTTGTGGGCGTGCGCACCGGCGACAAAGGAATCGACAAGGAAGGGAAGCGTAAACCAAACTTCGAGCCCGGCGTCGATCTGCGCGCCAAGGTGACGGTGCTGGGCGAAGGACCGCGCGGCTCGTTAACTAAACAGCTTACGGCGCGTCTCAATCTTAACTCCGGCCGCGAGCCCCAGGTCTACAGCATTGGTGTCAAGGAACTATGGGAATTGCCTGACGACCGCTACCCTGCAGGAAGAGTAACGCACACACTTGGCTTTCCGTCCGACTCGCACACCTATGGCGGTGGCTGGATTTATGGGATGCAGAACCGAATTCTGAACATCGGCTACGTCACTGGTCTCGACTACCGGGATCCATTACTCGATCCGCACGCCGAGTTTCAGCGCTTCAAACAACATCCCTTTGTCAGTCGATTATTGGAACGCGGCAAGATGATCCGTTACGGCGCCAAAACAATCGCCGCCGGTGGTTACTTTGCAATGCCGCAAATCTATGCCGATGGGGTTTTGCTAGTGGGCGACTGCGCCGGCTTTCTTAACTCGCAAAGATTGAAGGGCATTCACTCCGCCATTAAAAGCGGCATGCTGGCCGCGCAGACTATTTTTGAATCGCTGTTGGCGGGCGACTATTCCGCGCAGCAATTGCAGCGTTACGAACAGCTGGTCAATGAAAGTTGGATCATTCCAGAGTTGCGCAAGGTGAGAAACTTTCATGCCGGCTTCAAACACGGCCGCTGGTTGGGTTTGGCAAACACAGGCCTGCAATTCATTACCGGTGGGCGATCGTGGGGACTCTTTGATCGCGCCAAAGCTGAACCGGGTTACGAAACGATGAAGAAGCTCTCAGCTTACGACTATCGTGGTGACAACATGGAACAACGCTACGATGGCCTGCGCTTTGACGGCAAGATTGCCTTTAATAAAGTAACAGACGTTTACCACGCCGCAGTTGGGCACAGCGAAGATCAGCCGGCCCACCTGCACGTTCTGGATCTGAATATTTGTGCGACCCGTTGCGTTGAGGAGTATGGAAATCCCTGCCAGAGATTTTGTCCGGCCGCGGTTTACGAAATGGTCGACGATGGCACGGAAGGGAAGCGCAAGCTGCAAATCAATTTTTCAAACTGCGTGCATTGCAAGACCTGCGACATCATGGATCCCTATCAGATTATTAACTGGGTAACACCGGAGGGTGGTGGCGGCCCGGATTACAAAGGGATGTAAAGTCCCGGAAACGGACACGAGAGCCTACTCTTTGTCGCCGTCGTTCACGGTGAAGTTGATTCGGCCTCGCATAACCTCTTCCAAAGCAATCCGCGTGTTCTTATGTTTCAGCGTATCGATGTCGATGCGCGGGCGTGCTCCTCTTTGCAGTTGTTTACTTCTTTTTGCGGCGAGAATGATTAAACGATATTTCGAATCAATTTCGGGCGCCTGCGTTTCTTCTACAATCTCTTCGATTTGTTCTTTGGTTGCCATTATTAATACTCATCCTCCTGCAAATAAAAACATTAAACTAATTGCTCTCGTCTTGCGCCATAAACGCCTCGACGACGTTTTTGATTTTGTGGGCCTGCCGGTTTAGGCGCGCCCGTTCGGCAAAGACGATTGCCGCCATTTGATTCGCGGCCAGCTCGGCATCATCATTAATGATCACGTATTGAAAGGCTGAATAATCTCTTAACTCGACCGGCGCATTCCGCAGGCGCACATCCAACTCCTCCGGCGAGTCGGTTCCACGCGCAGTTAATCGAGTTTTCAATACTTCGAACGACGGCGGCAGAATAAAAATGCTTACCGAGTCGGCCATCAACTGGCGCACGCTCGCGGCGCCCTGAACATCTACCTCGAGAATGATGTCGCGACCTTCTGCAATCTCGCGCGCAACCTGTTTTCGCGCGGTGCCATATTGTTTGCAGTGAACGTGCGCCCATTCGAGGAATTCATCCGCGGCGACCATTTCCTCAAACTTCTCTGGCGTTACAAAGAAATACTCGCGCCCATTAACTTCACCACTTCTTGGCGCCCTGGTTGTAAACGAAACAGAATAACTAAGATTCGGCACCTTATTCAACACGCGCTGGATCAGCGTGCCCTTGCCGCCGCCCGAAGGGGAACTGACGACGAAGAGAATGCCCCGGCCTTCGGTGGCTTGCGCAGGTAGGTTTTCTGCCTGGTTTTGGTCTGTCTCACTCAACATTCTGGACCTGCTCGCGAAGTTTTTCCACTTCCGCTTTAATTGCCAACGCTGACTCTTTCATCGAAAGATCGGTGGACTTGGATAGCGTCGTATTCGCTTCGCGATTGAGCTCCTGCAAAAGGAAGTCGAGCATCTTTCCGGTTTCACTAGAGGAATTTAGAGCTTCGCGAAACTGTATCAGGTGGCTGCGCAAACGGACCATCTCTTCGCTGACGTCGCTGCGATCTGAAAGATAAGCGACCTCCTGGGCCAACCTGCCGTGATCGAGCTCAACCAGTTGTCCGTTGCGCGCGAGCAGTTCTGAGATCCGTTTTTGCAGCCGGGCGCGATAGGCATCCACCAGGCCCGCTGCGGCATTTTCAATTAACGGAACCAGAGATTCGATCCTATCGATGCGTTCCGACATCTCCTGCCGGAGGGCTGCACCCTCCTGTGAGCGCATTCGTTCCAGCTCATCCAGCGCACCCGCCAGTGCCCTTTCAAGTCCAGCAGCAACATCGTCGGGCAGTCCATCGCGCGACGGTTGCAGCGCGCCAGGCAAGCGGGCGAGGAGGTTGATGTCTAATTCGCCGGCGATGCCAAACTCGGTTTGCATTTCGCGGAGCGCGTTGACGTAACCAGCTATCAATGGCCGGTTCAACTCATAGGCGGTTTGCGAAGTTCTCTCCAGATTGATGGTCACATCAACCCGTCCCCGCGAAAGACGCGTAGAGATTTGCCGCTTGATCCCCTGTTCAAGCGGAGCGAGCTCGCCCCCAAGGCGCAGGTGCACATCGAGGAAACGGTTGTTCACGGTCTTCAAATCCACGGAAACAGAAAAATTCTTCCCCTCTGCCGAGCCGCGACCATATCCAGTCATTGATTTCATAATTTTGTTCGCACCACTGACAAGGGACAACTAACTACTGACTAATTCTTCCTCTTCATCTGCAAACTGAAGCTCATAGAGGCGTCGATACTGTCCACCCTTGGCGAGCAGTTCGGAGTGTGTACCTAACTCGGTGATGCGGCCCCGCTCCATCACCACAATTGTGTCGGCACGCCGTACCGTCGAAAGACGATGTGCGATGACCACGGTGGTACGGTTGCGAACCAGATTCCCGATTGCTTGTTGCACAAAGCGTTCAGATTCAGCATCGAGTGCGGACGTGGCCTCGTCAAGAATCAGGACCGGCGCGTCAACCAAAAGCGCGCGCGCGATAGCAAGCCGTTGGCGCTGGCCTCCGGAAAGAAAAATTCCGCGTTCGCCTACGATCGTTTCATACTTCTGCGGCAACTCTTCAATGAAGTCATGCGCAAAGGCAATGCGAGCAGCCTCTTCAATCTCGGCCTGCGTCGCGTCTGGTTTACCGTAAGCGATGTTGTGGCGAACCGTGTCATTGAATAGCACGGTCTCCTGGGTAACGAGGGCAATTTGCGCGCGCAAACTCGATAGAGTCGCGTCTCGCAGATCGGTTCCATCCCAAAGCACCGCTCCGGAAACGGGATCGTGGAAACGCGGCAACAACTTCGTTAACGTCGATTTGCCACCGCCGGATTCACCAACGAGAGCAACCATCGAACCCGCCGGAACGCTGATATTAATGTTCTGCAGCACTGAACGACTCTCGTTTGCATAACCAAACGAAACATCTTTCAGCTCGATCGAGCGCTTTAATGGACCAAGCACGACTGCATTGGCATTTTCCGGCAAATGTGCGTTCTCGTCCATAACTTCCCAAACGTGATGGGCTGCGGCCAGTGCCTGCTCCATGGCGTTTTGCAGTCGTGACAGTTTGCGCATCGGGTCGTAACTGCGAAATAGGAAAAATAAGAAGGTCAGAAATTGCGCCGAGTTCATCCTGCCCGAGACAATTTCGCGCTGGCCAAAATAGAGCAGAAAGACGACGAAAATGACGCCGATCATCTCTATTGTAGGGGGCGCGAAGCCCGAGATACTCGCGGTACGCAGGTTGGCCCGCACAATTCGTCTGGCTACGGTAGTGAAGCGTTCGGACTCGCGCCCTTCTGAGCGATATGCCTTGACTATATTTTGATTTGATAGGGCTTCCTGCGCGGTGTCCGTCAGTTGTTTGTTGCCTTCGAAGCTTTCACGCGAAAGGTTGCGCAACGCGGTGCCGAAGCGTGCAGTTAAAAGTGCAACAATTGGCGCGATTGCCAGCGAGCCCAGCGTGAGGCGCCAACTGTAATAGAAGGATGCCGCCAAAAAAGCGATTAAGGTGAAGCTCTCGCGCAGCATGTCGCGGAGCGTGCTGGTTACGGCAGCCTCAATAGCGGCCGCACTGGAGACCAGTCGCGAGACGAGATAGTTGGTCCGGTGCCGCTCGAAAAAACTTGCCGACTGAGCAAGCAGGTGGCTGAACAGATCTTGTCGTAGCTTGAGTACCGCCGACTGTCCGATGCGGGCCATCAAGTAGGTAGAGAAATACTCGGCGACGCCCTTCGTAAGGGTAAAGACTAATAACAGAACGGAGATTATCTTCCAGGCGTCCAGGCCCGACGGGGGAATAATCCTCTGCAATCCAAAAAGTGTAGGGGTGCGCTCGCCGGCCCCCTGGGCGAAAGCCTGATCGAAGATAGGAACAATCAGGCCGCCAATCGCGGTTTCCAGCAGACCAACGACGAGCATAGCAATTGTCGCCAGCGTGAAAGTTCCCCAATGAGGTTTTATGTACCTGAGCAGTCTTCTAAGATCACGCATCTACTTCGGGAAACTCTCTGTTCAGTCGGCCATAAGGAAGGAAAGACGGCTGTAAAAACGAAAAAGCAACTATACTTATCGGGCTGCAAAAGCGTCAAGGCAAAGCGATTTAAACGTGATGGGGATCAGCGCCCATAACCGCCCATCACCGCAGCGTCCGCTTTTCTTAGACCACACTTACGGAACTGAGCTATACTTCCCACCTGTAAACGTGAATCCAAATTGAACCCGACGGGATCAGGAAACTTGGGACAGCCATCACAGGTAGCGAGCAAGTACGCAGGCAAACGCTTATTGATAGTCGATGACGACGCAGATATGCGTCTGCTGCTCGCTGAATACTTTCGCCGTCTTGGCTTTCAAGTAGATGAGCGCGAGAGTGGGACGGCCGCACTTCAGCCGGCGACAACCGGCAAGTTTGATTGTTTTATCTTCGATGTTTCCATGCCCGGGATGTCAGGCTTTGATCTTTTGAAGCGCGCCCGCGAGCGCGGTGTGCAAACGCCGGCATTATTTTTAACCGCGCACGATGCGCTGGATTATAAGGTCGCTGGTTTCGAGGCCGGCGGTGACGATTACCTTGGCAAGCCTTTCAGTCCGCGCGAGCTTGAGTACCGAGTCGAGGCTTTGTTGAAGCGCTCAACGTCGGTCGCGCCCAGTGGCGATGACGAACGGGTTGCAGTTGGAGATTTGGTGATCGACAAGCGCCGCCACGAGGTTATACGTGAAGGCACGCGTGTCGATCTCACGCCACTTGAATTTCAAATATTGGAGCTGCTGGCGTCTGAACCCGGTCGGGCGTGGTCGCGCAACGCGCTGCTGGATCGCGTTTGGAGCACAGAGTATGAAGGCTATCAGCGGAACATCGACCCGCACATAAACCGGCTGCGTAAGAAGCTTGAAACCGATCCGAAGAACCCACGGTACGTGCTCACTGTCCGCGGCGTTGGCTATAAACTAAATGAAGCCCCTTAACATTCCAGTCCGGCCCGCAGCGCAAGGCTCAGTGTTACTAAATCAATCCAAAGACCGCTCAGTGTTCCAAACGCCCAAGCCGTCCCTGTTGTTTGCTTTGTCAGTGTTGCTTACATTTCCGGTGCTGGCATTGGCTCAACAAACCGCGACCCGCTCAATTTCTTTTCCCACCCGGATCCAATGGACCAGGCAAAAAGGCGTGGCCTGGTATCGGCTGCAAATCGCCAGCGATGAAAACTTTCGCAGCATATTTTTTGACGGCCGGGTTAATGGTGAGCGATATACCGTGAGCGGTCTGCCGCCCGGCTATTATCACTGGCGCACTGCAGCTTCTGATCGTTCCACAGGACAATTTTCAACGCCGGTTCGCTTTTTTGTTTCCGGCGGTGCAGTGTTGTCGGTGGCGCTTCCCGGCAAAGCGATGCGGCGAGGTCGTGTACGTAGCGTTTCAAACAGCCCTTAAAAGGTAGTGGCGGAATGTGGGCGATTAGCGCAATACTTTTCATACTGTGGTTTGTACTGAAGTTTCTTTTACACAAGGGCGGCTTTATTCATATCCTGCTGCTCACAGCGATCTCTATTTTTGTTGTTCAGTGCATTGCGTACCGCAAAACCCGGTATCACCGGCTCTCCTCAGGACGTTAGCTTGACCCTTTTCCTGCCCGTCGGCAACAATGATCGCGCTGGTTGCATCAACAGAAACAGCGTTTTCGTTTGAAATCAAGGAGTTTCAGCACTAAATCGCACGAGGAACAAGATTATGAACTTTTATCGACGCCTGCTGTCCAACCTACTGGCTTTGATGGTCTGCGCTGCCCTTGGTTGTGCGGCGATATTTGCGCAAACTGATTTGGCACGCCGGACTGTGGCTGTCACTTATCCGCTTGATGAAAGTGTCACGGTGAAATTCCGCGGCACCACGCTGCTGCCGAGATTAAAAGGCGAAGCAAAAGTGAAACGCGCTGGTCGCCGAGGGACCCGAGTTGAGTTGGCAATCGACAATCTTCCCCGCGCCAATGAACTGGGCGGCGTCTATACGACTTTTGTTCTGTGGGCTGTTTCGCCCGACGGGCATGTTGATAACCTGGGCGAGATCAAGCGAGGAGGCAGTCCCTTTATCGCCTCGAAACTTGACGTCACTACGCCGCTGCAGACCTTTGCGTTAATCATAACTGCTGAACCACACTTCCTGATGAAAGTTCCAAGTCGCATGGTCGTACTGGAAAATATCCCGCCCCAGCGGCCGGGCAATAGCCAGGTTGAAACAGTCAGCGTCCAATACATTGGAAACTCGAGCGACTATTTTAGAGATTCGCGCGTGCCGGAAATTGCTACTTCGGATTATCGCGACATTCCAGTTTCACTTCTCGGTGCGCGCCAGGCGGTAAACCTCGCGCGTTTTGCCGGCGCGCAACAGGATGCAACGCAGGAACTGGAACAAGCCGAAGCAGATCTACTCGCTGCTGAAAAGGCTTTGAGGTTTAATGAGCCCACCGCGGAGGTTGATGTCCTCGCGCGCAAGGCAACGTCTTCCGGGGCCAGGGCCGAGGAGATCGCATTCGCTCGGCGCGCCGCCCGCTTGCGTCGCGAGGATACGCAACGTCGTGATGATGCCTTGCGCTCCGCTGAGCGAACGGCACAAACGTCACAACAGGAAATTGAGCAATTGCGCGGCGCGCTCGATCGCGAGCAGCGAGCGCGCGAGTTAGCGGAGCGTGACGCAGCAACGGCCAACCAACAACTGCGTGAACAAAGAATTGAAGTAGCCCGCCTGCGCGACGAGTTGCAGACGGTGCGTTCGGAAGGGGAGGCAGCGAAGGTCAACCTGGCGCGCCTCGAGGGTGAGAAACATGCCGAACAGTCACGCATAGATGCCGAACAACGTGAGCAGCGACGCCGCGCGGCTGAAGCAAGTCTGAAAAGTAGTTTGGCGAGGTTTGGTACCGTGAAGGAAACGGCATCGGGCTTTCGACTTCTATTGCCGGAATCCATTTGGAGTGGTCCACGCGCTACGACCCTGGTTTCCGCGGCAGCAGCGAAACTCGAACCGCTCGCGGCCCTGCTGGCAAGCAATCCCGACTACCAGTTTGTTATTGAAGCTTACACCGATGGCAAGGGTGATGAGGTCACCCTGCAACAGCTCACGCAGGAGCGTGCACGCGAGTTGTCTGAGCGCTTTCAGGCGGCCGGTGTCGATGCTTCGCGTCTTCAAGCCAACGGGATGGGCGCGGCCAATCCACTCGGAAGCAACACCACTACCGCCGGCAGAGCTCGCAATCGCCGCACGGAGATCACTTTCATGCCTGTGAATACGCGCAGTGCGGCCAATCAGTAGGTAGAAAGCAGTAGGCAGAAGGCAGTAGGCAGTAGGCAGAAGGCAGTAGGCAGACTGACGCCAGACTGCAGTGTCAGGTAACCTTATTGCTTGTCGCTTCGTTTTCTGCTGCAAGCAGCGGAAAAAGCGACAATACGCCGCAGCTCCAAATGAACAATGAAAAATTGGTAAATGGTAAATGGAAAATCTAGTTTTCCATTTGCTGCTTGTTGCGTTCTGCCTACTGCTCCTGCCTACTGCTTACTGACAAATGTCCCCACTCGAAGTCCTCCAACTTGTAGGTTATTCAATCGGCGCGGTGCTGCCCGTCTGGCTGGGCATTCAACTCTTTTCACGCCGCCGCAAACTGACAACGGTTGAACGATTGCTGTTTCTGCTAGCGCTTACAATGGGTGGCTGGCATGGCAGCAACCTGATTATTACCCTGCACAGTCTTTTTGGTTTCAGTTACACCAAGTGGACCGCGTTGCTTCGCGTTGCCGATAGCATCTCCGTAATCAGCATTACGTTCGCGTACTCCTTTCTTCTTCACATTCATCTCTACCTGTGGGCGGCCGCCGCGAAACGTCCGTTAAAATTGAGCGAAAAAGTGCGGGTCTATCTTTCTTACCTGCCCAATATTTTTCTAGCCGTCGCGCTCTACAAAATATGGTTCCGGCCTTATGCGCCGATGATGAGCCGCCTACAGTTTCTGGTTTTGCCGATGGCAGTCTGGATTACCTACGTTCTGGGCGTGATTGCCGTCACCGAATTGTTGATCGCAAGGAAGGCACAACATCGCAGCGAGCAACGAATCCTGCGCATGCTTGCGGCCTCCTTCATCGTGATCGGAATCGTAATTCTTGCCGCGCTGGCTTTCGGTCTGGGAGAGGGAACTGCAGCCGGCCTCTACCTGAAGACGGTTGCGAATCTCGGGTCATTGCTGCCTTCGCTGCTACTTGCTTACTACATTTATCGCTACCGCTATCTTGAATTAATCATCGAGGAGAGTTTGATAGTTGCATCGTTTGCTGCGGTGGTTCTCACCATTTACATCTACGGCATCAAAACGATTGGGGATTGGATGACGTTGCGTTACGGCACCCGGCCTGGCGTCGTCGAAGCTTTGTTAATTCTGGGCCTTGCGCTTGCCGCTGCGCCGTTACGCCGTTGGCTTGAGAACCGTTTCCATAAACTCTTCGAGCGCGAGGCGGCTCTTTATCGCCAGATTGTGTCCCGCATCAGCTCGCAGGCCGGTCAATACAAAAAATTGCCTGCCCTCCTTGATTTCGTTCAGCAGCAAACTACCAGCGCGCTCGGTTTACGCAGCGCGCGCATCCTCTTGCGCGAACGGTTCGTTTCCGGCGAGCCGGCTCAGGAATTGGCAGGAAATAAACAAGGTACCGCGCTCGGCGAAAGCGTCCTGGAAAACGTGATCGAGTTATCGCAAGCGAGCGGTTGGCAGCCCGTCGAAAATCATCCCGCCCTGGTTAACCACGGATTTAGCCTCGCATATCCGCTGCGCCGGGACGAGCGTGTTTCAGGAGTGCTGTTGATTGACGCAACTTCGGCGACGCTCAACGAGGACACCCGCTCGGTGTTGGAAGTGCTCGCGGGCCAGGTCGCTATTGCGGTTGAGGACTGCAGGCTGGTCGAAGAAAACGTTACGCTGGAACGAAAACTCGCCGAACGCGAGCGTCTCGCCGCCCTGGGACAAATGGCAGCCACAGTTGCGCACGAGATTAAAAACCCGCTGTCAGCAATAAAGTCGATCGCACAGGTCATGGGCGAGGACGAAAGCATGAGCCGCGAGTATGCGCGCGATTTGAGTTTGATTGTGGGCGAAACCGATCGACTGGGCCAAAGCGTGACGCAACTCTTGAGTTTTGCGCGTAGCCAACCCCCTGACGAGCTACCGCAACTTGCCAGCCAACTAATTGCTGCCGTCGTCGGTTTGTTTCAGGCGAGCGCGGATAACCGCGGAGTTACTTTGACGACGAAACTGGGGACCGATCGCGAGCTCAGCGGCGACGTGGTTTCTTCAGTTCGCGTCGCGCTTTCGAATTTGCTTTTGAATTCTCTGCAAGCAACAGAGAAAGGTGGTGAGATAACCATCGCGCAGAACATTGAGGCCGACGCGCTGGTTATCTCAGTCCAGGATACGGGCCCAGGCATATCTGAAGAGCTGCGACAGCGGATTTGGGAACCCTTCTTTACTACCAAGCAAAGAGGCACCGGCCTGGGGTTGGCGATTGTACGTAAACGCATGGAAGAAGCGGGCGGTAACGCGCGACTGGTTTATTCAGCAAACGGCAGAGGTTCGCGTTTCGAGTTGACCATGCCGTTGGCAGTTAGAGAGACCGCCAACCACAGATAGTATCGACCAGCAGGTTTGTCCTGACCTTATTGACCCTCGTTTGTCTTTGGCGCATTTTTTGCGCATCCTGATTGGAACTTATCTCCCGGCCGCGCGTGTTAGCTGTCGATCATTGGCCCACGGTGATTAGAGCCGAACAAGAAGCCAGACGCTGTATGCAGCGCCCGGTTGGTCCACTCTCCTCGGTTCAGCAGTCAACAACTACATTGAAGGAGATATGTATATGAATCCGTCCAGGATGTCCGCTCGAATTGTGTTTGCAGTGCTCTTGACAATACTTAGCATCAATGGCGGTGAAGCTCTGGCCCAATCAGCGGCTGACACCTCGCTGCAATCCACTCAGGCCGAGAAGAAAGACGATGAGACTAACCTTAATACCCAACTCTATCTGCTGGTCGCGACAAACCAGGATGTTGACGACGCGAAGCTCCCGGCGGCGTTGGAATCGGTCATCAGACAATTGCGCGCGTCCTTGCCGTTCAAAAACTACCGGTTGGCAGCGACGTTAATCAATCGAGTAAAGAACGACGGCCGGCTTAACTTGCGCTGGGTCGGTGGGCCAATGATGGCGACTACCGCCGGTTTCAGTGGCACACCCAGCTTTAACGAGTTTCATGTGAATACGGTGAAGTTGGTGCGAGATGCCGGAGGTCAGCAGTTTATCAGGATGGATGGGTTTGGGTTCGGAGCGCGAATCCCAATTCAAACGGGCACCGCATTGGCGTCAAATGCACCGGCGGCTCCAATCATTAACTACGAAAGCACCGGACTGAACACCGACATCAGCATACGCGAAGGCGAACCGGTCATCGTCGGCACGCTAAATGTTGGCCCATCCGGCGATGCGATAATTCTGGTGATGTCTGCCCGCCGAACGAATAAGTGACCGGCATCAAAGCGATATAACAGGAAACAGCGGGGCAGGCGGAGTTTCAGGCGTCAAGCCCCCCTTGGAGCCTAGCCTGCCCGCCCCACCCTGCGACATCTTCTTTCTCACTTCAGTTTTCGTTCCTGCTTAGAAGCACTCAATCCTCCCAGTCAACACCAAAATAACGAAGCTAAGGGTTAGGAAGTGGTCTCTGCCCCAACTGCCTCTACGCAACGACCGCGCTCTGGCACGCCAAGCGCTAGGGAAATTCACTCGTCCGGTTTTAAACTAACCAGAAAGTGAAACAAGAAAAGTTGCGATTACTAATTGTGGATGACGAAGAGGCGTCGCGCTACGGCATCCGGGGCGGGCTGACGACCCTGGGTTACAACGTGTCTGAGGCTGACTCGGCCGAAGCGGCGCGCGCGTTGCTGCGCCAACAACCTGCCGACCTGATGCTGCTTGATGTAAACCTTCCTGGAATGAGCGGGTTAGACTTTTTGCGCGAGTTGCAAACTCCGGCAATAGCAAACGGGAACCCGCCGCTCGTAATCATCATCACTGCACATGGCTCGGAACGAATGGCTGTCGAGGCAGTAAAGGCCGGAGCATACGACTACCTTTCCAAGCCTTTCGAATTAGAAGATCTGCGACTGGTAGTTAAGAACGCCGCGGAAACTATTCAGTTACGCCGCGAAAATGTTTCGTTGCGGCGCCGCATCGAGGTTGAACGTTCTCAACGTGGGGCCTTGATCGGAAATTCCGAAGGCATGCAACGCGTCCGTTCGATGATCGAAAAAGTGGCGGAGACGGATGCTACGGTGTTAGTTCGTGGCGAGTCAGGTACGGGAAAAGAGCTGGTTGCACGCGAGCTTCACGAACGAAACAGCGCCCGGAGCTCCGGTGCTTTTGTGGCAGTGAACTGCGCCGCCCTGCCATCGGAGCTGATTGAGTCGGAGCTGTTTGGTCACGAAAAGGGCGCTTTTACAGGAGCGGCAGCGCGCCGGCAGGGCAAATTCGAGCAGGCAGACGGCGGCACACTCTTCCTCGATGAGATTGGTGACATGAGTTCCAATGTGCAAGCAAAGCTGCTACGCGCATTAGAAGAAAGACGAATTGAACGGCTGGGAAGTAACGAATCAATTCCAGTTGATGTGCGCATCGTGAGCGCCACTCATCGTCCGCTGGAACAGGAAATTGAAAAGGGAAACTTCCGCGCCGATCTTTTTTATCGCCTGCGAGTAGTGACGATTGACATCCCACCGCTGCGAGATCGTAGCGAAGATATACCGTTGCTGGCGGAGCAATTCACGCGCAGCGCCGCTGAGCGGTACACGTTACCGTTAAGGCAAATAGCCCAGAGCGCGTTGCGACGCCTGATTGATTACGACTGGCCGGGCAACGTGCGCGAGTTGAAGAACACGATAGATCGCGCCGTCATTATGGCGGAAGGTGAGGAGTTGCGCTCGCAGGATCTGCCTGACGATATAACGCCCGGCGGGCACAAACCGATGGGAGTGGAACAAGCTTCGGGCGATGGTCTCAGTGTTCCTTTCACGGCAGACTTTCGTGAAGATCGTCGCGAGTTTGAAAGACGCTACATCAGCCGCTGCCTTGAACACACGCAGGGAAATGTGACGCGCGCGGCAGAGATTCTGGGCATGCACCGGCAGTCGCTACAGCACAAACTAAGACAGCTTGGTTTGGGACGGCGCTATGTTTCAGTTGGCAGCGAGGCGCAGGAAAACGCCGACGAGTGAAGGATCTATCGGCACTAAAGGATACATCTCTGCAGTTAAGAGCGGGGGCGAGCCCACCTTCCCAACCTGAGAGGTTACTCTGAGGCGACTTTCGGATTTGCCTTGAGAGCCTTTCGATCTCGGTAAGTGAGGTTCAAGAAAATCAATCTCTCAGGTCGGGAAGGTGGGCTTGCCCCCGCTCTTAGTTACGGTTTCTCTCTGCTAAACTGCGCGGGTTCCAACATCCTTAATTCAAGGCAGATCAATGAAAGCAAGCCCCGACGCAATCATTCAGCGCGAACAAGCCGATTACCTCGATGGCTTAATCAGCCAAACTGATCCGCTCCTGCTGGAGATGGAAGCGTATGGCGCCGAGCATCATGTACCGAGCGCAGATCGTGAGGTCGCGCGCTTTGTCGAAATTACTGCGCAGGCGATAAAGGCAAGACGAGCGCTGGAAGTAGGAATGGCGATCGGTTATACGACAATTCATCTCGCGCGTGCGGTGGGCGAGGATGGACTGGTAATCACGATCGACCCAAGCGAGGAGATGATCAAAGCCGCTGACGGCTATCTCGAGCGCGCCGGATTGCGCAATCGTGTGCGGATCGAACGTGGCAAAGCGTTGGAAGTCATCCCGCGGCTGCGGGAAACATTTGACCTGGTTTTTATCGACGCCTTGAAGGATGAATACGAAGGTTACCTCGAATTCATCTTGCCGAGACTGCGAACTGGGGGTGTCGTGATCGTTGACAATTTGTTGTGGGGTGGAAAAGTGGCGACCGATCCGGCTTCAGAAGATCGCGATACGGCAGCGCTACAAAAATTCAACCAACACTTCATGCAGAATCCCCGCTTGAAAGCCCTGGTGCTGTCGGTAGGCGATGGATTGGGCTATGCAGTGAAGATCAGTTGAGCTTGCCTGATGATTCGCAGCGACAGCGAAACAACCCGCGTCGAAGCCGCACGCATTATCTCAACTGGTGGCGTGATCGCGTTTCGCACTGACACTTTTTACGGCCTCGGCGCAGATCCTTTCAATAGGGTCGCCTTGCAAAGAATAAGGGAACTAAAGGGCAGGGAAGACAATAAGCCCATACTCCTACTGATTTCGGATATGGACGAGCTTGATCGGTTTGTAGTCAAAAAATCGGACTTCTTTGAATTAATTGCTAACGAACATTGGCCTGCATCTTTAACTTTGATTGGCCCCGCACGTTCTGAACTCCCCACTGAATTAACGGCCGGAACCAACAGCATCGGCGTGCGCCTGCCTGACGATGAAGGTGTTCGTGCATTGGTCCGGATGTGTGGCGGCGCGCTAACTGCAACGAGCGCGAATGTTTCCGGAAGGCCCCCGGCGCGCCAGGCGCAGGAAGTCGAGGACTATTTTTCCGCTGGCATCGATTTGATAATCGACGGTGGCGAGGTGACTGCAACTGAACCATCAACTGTTTTGGATTTGAGTGAATCCGAACCGCGCTTAATTCGCGAAGGTGCAGTTTCGCGTGAAGAATTAGCGAAGATACTCAAAATGGCACGATGAAAGGAAGCCCTTTTTTGGATTGCGGCGGCTTGACGACGCTTTAACGACGAGAAGACACTCGAGCGTTTTCTTTTACGATAATGGCAGGCCAAGCAAAAAGCGGCGTCCAGCCGCCGCAATCCAAAAATTACTGCTGCACCGTCAGACTCCGCACAAAGCGCCAGTCGCCGCTGGCGTCCACGTTGATGTTGGCGACAGTCTTACGCGCAATAACGATGTTTGCCTGGTACCACAGCGGCAACACCGGCACCTCTCGGCTGACAATCTCCTGCACTCGCGCGTAGAGCTGTTTCGCCTTCTCGCGATCAAACGTATTGACAGCCTCAGCGAGCAGCGCATCAACTTCTTTGTTGCTATAGCGGCTTCGGTTGCGGGAGGCCCGTGCCTCGGTGGGAATCTCAGAAGTCGCGAAGAGGTCCTTGAAGAAGATTGGATCCTGATTTCCACCCACCCATTGTCCGTAGAAGATCTGGAAATTGCCCCGGCGCAACTCATCGAACAATGTGTTCAGTTCGGCCGTTTCAATGGATACGGGAATGCCGACGTTCTTCAAATAGTTTTGAATGACCCCGGCGTAATTCTTTGCGGCCACACTGCTGCCCGAAACTTTGAAAACCACCTGTTTCGCAAAACGCATTTGCGGGCCATCACCGTCCGGATCTTTTAAACCAGCTTCGTCCAGTAACTTCTTTGCCATCGCCGGATCGAACGAATACGTTTGACCGGGCACATAGGCCCACGATTCTTCCGGCAGGATTGAATGGGCCAACTTGCCCTGGCCCAACAACAGGTCACGAATCAAGCTTTCGCGATCGACGGCATAAGCTATGGCCTGTCGCACCCGCACATCATTGAGCGGCGCCGCGCTGCAATTGAAAGTCAGGACGGTAACATTCGAGCCGGTAAACTGCAGCACTTGCAGATTCGGATCCTGGCCGAGCAATTTGATCGCGTCGGGAGAAAGACTCGTCGGTAGGGGAGCAATATCAACGCGCCCCGATCTTAATTCCGCTTGCAATGCATTGGTGTCGGCAATTACGCGCACGCGCAACGCTGGGATGTGCGGCGCGCCTTCCCAATAGTCGGCAAACGCTAAGAGATCGACTACTTGCTGCGAGTTGTCATAGCTGGTGAACTTAAAAGCTCCGGTCCCCAATGGATGCGTTTTCTGCGACTCATAACTGTCTTTAGGAATAATCGCCACTGGAACCAGATTGCTCAGTAAGCCAGTCCAGGGACGCGTTAACGTAATCACAACCGTCTTCGCATCGGGCGCCTCGACGCTCTTTATGTAGCTCTTCTTGTCGGCGCCGGCGCCTTCGTAAAAGCTGGCGGACTTGGCAAAACTACTCGAGAAAACCAGATCGAGTGTGTATTTGGCATCGGCGGAACTTAACGTGCGCCCATCATGAAACTTTACGCCGTCACGCAGAGTGAATGTGAAAATTGTGCCATCGTCGGATTGTTTTATGTCCGAGGCCAGGTCACCAACGTAGTCAAACTTTTCGTCCTTCTTCACGAGCGAATTGAACATCAGCGCGCGCACGCGTTCGCTGGCGGCATCAACCGAGGGCGAGCCTATAGGATCAATGGTGCGAATGTTATCCCCGAGCGCAATCACAAAGGAGCCGCTGCTGCGCCGCCGGCAACTTGCACCGAGCGTAAGAAACACTGCCGCGATCAGAATCAGAATGGCTACGCGACGCATCAGATTGTTCCTCCGTATTTGTAATTCAGTTTCTCATTCAGCTTCGCGGTCTCTTCTGAGAGCGCCTTGAAGCGT
Organism: Acidobacteriota bacterium; assembly: GCA_020199975.1. Classification (GTDB taxonomy): domain Bacteria; phylum Acidobacteriota; class Blastocatellia; order Pyrinomonadales; family Pyrinomonadaceae; genus PSRF01. The sequence continues at coordinate 2,826 of JAIVJP010000284.1, read as the reverse complement.
TCCAGGTCAAAAAGCAGCGGCGGTTTTACGATAGACTTCATTGCAGCGATGCGTTTCAGCGAAGCGCGCATGCGGTCTACGGGCAACTTGCGGTCCCGCGCCACTGAGAGCAGCGCAAGATAGCCGCGTCGAATAATTTCCGGGTGCGCGCAAACAAGCATCATGTCTTCGCCGGCGATGAAGGCACGCACCACGGCTGATTCGATCTCACAGTGTTTGGAAATTGCACCCATCTCCAAATCGTCCGTCACTACGAGATGCTGATAACCCAATTCTTTGCGCAGCAGATTTGTAACTATGTTGTTGCTGAGCGACGCCGGTTCCAGTAAGCCTCCGGTAACGCCCTTCATGATGTCGACGTTGGGAAAGCCGCCATGGCTGATCATCACGCAGCGCACGCGATCGTCTTTACGTTGGAAGAGCTCGATATAAGGCGCCAGATCCTGGGCCATCAAGTCGTCATGGCTCAATCGCACCATCGGCATTTCCTCGTGCGAATCAACTTCCCCGGCGCCGATACCCGGAAAATGTTTGAGACAGCCAACGATTCCCGTTTCCTGCAAGCCGCGCAGATAGACCGTGGTGTAGCCGAGCACTTCTCCGGGAGAGCGTCCGAATGAACGAGAGTAGAGTCCGTTGGAAAGCAGGTCCCGCTCTTCTGTCATGATCGACATGACCGGCCCGAAGTTGATGTTAAAGCCGAGCAGCCGCAGCACCTCGCCGGTTATGCGTCCCAAACTGCGCGCTCCCGATAGATCGCCATGCTCGCGAATAGTTCGCGCTGAAGGCATCGGGGTAAAAATTTTTCGTAGCCGATCAACCAGTCCGCCCTCCTGATCCACACCAATCAGCGGGGCGACAGGCAGCAGCTCGCGCACTCCGTCCAGCAAGTCTCTTAATTGCTGCGGCGAAGCGACGTTGCGCCCGAAAATGATCACGCCACCCGGCTGAACTTCCTGAATCAGAGTGCGGGTTTCCGCGTCCAGTTCAGTTCCGGGAAGACCGATAAAGAAAAATTGACCGATTTGTTGTTCGAGAGACAGCGAGAGCAGTGAATCCGATGGCATTTGAATGAAGACAACAAACTGATTCCGCACGAGTTGGAAAAGCAATTTCACTATAAGATAAATTTCCGGATGCGGCTAATGAAAAGGTAAAGAGTCGTAATTCGGTTGTTTCTGTGCGTCCTCTGTGTTCTCTGTGTCTCAGTGGTGAATCCTATTCAGATTGCTCACCACAGAGACACAGAGAACACAGAGGCGCACAAGTCAAAGAAGAGCGGGGGCAAGCCGCCCTTCCCAACCTGAGAGGCGGACTAAATTGAATAGTTTCTTGTTTGTTTCCATCAAGCCTGAGTCAAAGAAGAGCGGGGGCAAGCCGCCCTTCCCAACCTGTGAGGCTGACTGAATTGAATGGTTTCTTGTTTCCGCCAAGCCGGAGTCAAAGAAGAGCGGGGGCAAGCCGCCCTTCCCAACCTGTGAGATGGATTAGGTTGAAAAGTCTAATTTTTCTGCCAGCCCGCGGATCGATTACATCAGCCGGTCGCAGAAAAACCACTTCGCCCTCACGCTCGGTTGCCGTGATCTGGTAATTCTGCGCCCCCGGCAAACGTTCGGCGAGTTCAGTTAACTCATGATAGTGAGTTGCGAACAAAGTCTTCGCAGCATGCTCTGGAGAATCGTGCAGGTATTCAGCAACCGCCCAGGCTATTGAAAGGCCATCGAACGTTGCCGTGCCTCGTCCTATCTCATCTAATAGCACAAGAGATCGGGGCGTAGCGCTGTGCAGAATCGCCGCCGTCTCCGTCATTTCAACCATGAAAGTCGAACGACCGCGCGCCAGATCATCGGAAGCCCCCACTCGAGTCCAGACGCGATCGAGTAACGGAAGGCGCGCTCTCTCCGCCGGAACAAAACTACCCATCTGCGCCAAAATGCAGATGATTGCAGTCTGCCGCAGCACAGTGCTTTTACCGCCCATGTTTGGTCCGGTAATGATCAGCAGCCGGTCAGTGGAATTGTTTAGATAGACACTGTTGGGAATGAAAGGCTCTTCCTGAAAAGCCTCAATCACGGGATGTCGTCCCTGAACGATTTCAATCTCATCGCCATCATGGACCACTGGCCGCGTAAAACGATTGCGAGCCGCCGCATCCGCCAGTGAAGCAAGCGCATCCAGCGCCGCCAGAGCGCGCGCCGTTCCCTGAATGCGTTTCGTTTCGGCGGCAACTTGCCGGCAGACATTGTTGAAGAGTTCAGCTTCCAGTTGGCCAATGCGCTCTTCGGCGCCCAATACCTTCTTCTCCCAATCGCGCAACTCAGGGGTCGTGTAGCGCTCGGCGTTTGTCAGCGTCTGCCTGCGCTCGTATTCAGCCGGCACGCGCGCGACGTTTCCTTTGGAGACCTCAATGAAATAACCGAAGACGTTGTTAAACTTAATGCGCAGATTTGCAATGCCACTGCGCTCGCGTTCCGATGCTTCGAGGGTGGCGATAATCTGTTTTGCGTTCCGGCTCAGTGAACGCACCTCGTCAAGCTCGTTCGAATAACCGGCGCGAATCGTGTCGCCGTCGCTAAGTCTTGCCGGCGGATCGTCGCTTAGAGCGCGCGCGAGCAGTGCGCAGATTTCCGGAACTTCGTCGGCGTTTTCGCTCAGGACCTGTATCAGAGACGATTGCATTGCCGCCAGGCTCTCACGAATAGCCGGGACCTGGTTGAGCGATCGCAGGATCGCATTCAAATCTCGCGGGGTCGACGAGCCGAGGCTGATCCGTCCAATCAATCGTTCCAAATCGGAAACTTCCTTCAACAACGTGCGCAGTTTGTC